>CAYJHC010000019.1:0-24419 GCA_964370075.1 uncultured Oscillospiraceae bacterium
TGCAAGTTCATAAATTATGCTAACATCAAAGTTTTTATATTAATTTCTAATATTTTTTGGTACAATATAGGTGATATAGTAACTATCAAATTTGTCACAATCACTATTTTAAGGAGGACATAATGACTGAGTTTTTTAGAAAGTTTAAAAAGTTTGGAATACTAATGAGCATAGTTTTAATATTAGTAGGAGTTGCCTGCATATCTATTCCAGGTAAAATTCTAGTACTTTTGGATTGGGGCTTTGCTGCAGGGTTAATCATTATCGGGGTGCTGCAAATATTTAATGCATTAAAAATGTCATCTTCAAGTTCAGATAAGGTTTTAAAAGTTATAGTCGGTATACTTTGTATCGCTACTGCAGCTTATTTATTACTATCTAGTGCTGTTGCAGTTTACGTCTTTGGTCTTATCGTCGGAGTTCTAGCTTTACTCTCTGCAATGAGCCAATTCACTTCGGCAGCTGCAGCTAGAAAAAATGGGCTACCCATGACTTGGTTTATGGTAACTGGTATACTTAACTTATTGTTTGCTTTCGCTATGTTCAGCGCTTCATTTATCATGATAAGCTTCTTAGTAATCTTTATCGGAGTTTATTTGCTGTTCCTAGGAATAATTTTCCTAGTTTCATCAATTTTCTTTAAAGTACCTGACCAATACTAGCTAATACAATACGAATTAGTTAGAGCATCAAGGAATTCAATTATTTATGAAAAAGGCAAGTCTACCACGACTTGCCTTTTTTGATTATTCATTAACCCTACTTTCATCCCAAAGTTTTTCAGGATACAATCCTTGTTTCTTCAATTTTTGTATACTTTTTGATACATATTCTTTATCTTCCTTATAAGTTACTCCAAACCACTTATCTTTTGAGTCTAATACCTTAACCTTGGCTTTGTCCTCTTTAATCAAAGCATCTGTGACTTTAGGTATTAAAAACTCTCCTTTTAAAGGGTTGCTGTTCATAATTTCTTTTAAAAACTCAGGGAATTCTTTTTCAAGCTCTTTCATCATGCTTCCTGTGTATCCCCATAGATTCATCGATACCACAGTTTCTCCATCTAGGTGATTCCATGTATTCCCATCGTTTTCAGAATAGGCAGGGCCATCTTCCTTGCTCTCTATTCTTGTTCTTTCTACAATATTTTCAAGCAGCCCTTCTTCCGAAACAGTGCATACGCCTCTAGACACATATCCATTTTCAGTAAGAGTATTTTTCAATCTATACCCTACCATACAAAAGTCATATTTTTCACCGTCTTTAGCATTCTTCAAAAATTCATACATCGATGCAAATGCGGAAGGTCCATAGTAATCATCTCCATTTATCACTGCAAAAGGCCCTTTTACAAGATTACGACCACTTAAAATCGCATGTCCTGTTCCCCACGGTTTTTCTCTTCCCTCTGGAATTCCAAATCCTTCAGGCAGGTCATCTAATTGCTGATAAGCATATAAAACTTCCAACTTTTTCCCTGCTCTTTCATCGATAATTTTTCTAAAGTCATCTTCATTCTCTTTTTTTATAACAAAAACTACTTTTTCGAAGCCAGCTCTCATTGCGTCATATAAAGAAAAATCTATTATGATTTCTCCCTCTTCTGTCACAGGGTCTATTTGTTTTAATCCACCATATCTGCTTCCCATCCCTGCTGCCATCACTACCAGCACTGGTTTTTCAGTTCCACTCATCTTCATCTCCTATTTTATATACTTCAAAAAATATTTTTTTCTTTCTTCAAAAATTTCTTCAAATTTCTTAAAAGCCCTAGCTCTGGACTTGTTCAAACTCTCTCCTTCTTCTAAAGTTCTTTCATCGTATCGCAAAGCATCAATAAATGCATATGGAAGATTTATATCTTTCACCGCGCCTTCCCATAAAGTTTCGATAGGTTTTTCCCAGTCTGCAATAAGAACTTCTCCCTTTTCCAAAATGCTTTCGCACATATTATCAAACAAAACTCCGTCTCCGCAAACTACTACAACCTCTTCCCTATCCTCAAGTTCTTTTAGCTTATGATACTCCTTATCATGATACGCATGCTCTCCCATCATCATCGAAATTCGTTTAATTGTACGCCCATCTTCTATTTCAATTTCTTTATCAAGATCAATTAATTGGTACCCCTTTTCTTTTGCTATGCTTTCCCCTAATTCTAACCGATCGCTACCCATAGGTCCTGTAATATATATTCT
The DNA here is from genome assembly GCA_964370075.1 of uncultured Oscillospiraceae bacterium. GTDB lineage: Bacteria > Bacillota > Clostridia > Peptostreptococcales > Anaerovoracaceae > CAYJHC01. The sequence continues at coordinate 2,199 of CAYJHC010000019.1, forward strand.
TTTCTTATTCATTTTTTCCCCTTTACACATCACTGCCATTATACCATAAAAATAACTTTCCTTCTATTTCTTTGTCCTTTTAATCAGGTTTTCAAATGCAGGAAAAAATATTTTCTCCCCTTGTTTATCCTAGCCATTTTTCATATACTATAACTAAGTTAATAACCAGTAAATACATATTAGTTAAAACAATAAAATTTTGAGTTATGCAAAGTTTTTGACGTAGCTAAGTGTCGAGCTTGGGAAATATTAAAGTATATTCAGTCACATACGGAATATGAATCGAAAGAAAGTAACACAAGATACGCCAAAAATAAGAGGAAGGGAAAAATTATGATTTTAAAAAATATCGATATAGTAGGAAATGTCTGTCTAAATGTTGCTCAACAAATGACAGTGGCAGCTCGAACAGCCCCTAAGGCTTGCGGTGATGATTCCATTGAAGTAGTAATCCTCACAGGCGAAGAAAAGAAAACTTTGTCTTTGGAAATGATAAAAATCGCCGACGAAACCGGACAAGAATTTTTCAGAAGAGATGCAGGTAATGTTGATAGGTCTAATTGTATAGTTTTAATCGGAATTAAAGATGTATATTTAGGGTTAGAGCATTGCGGCTTATGCGGATTTGAAAACTGCGGTGCTTGCAGTAAATCCGGAGGGGTCTGCGCCCTTAAACTTACTGACTTCGGTATCGCAATTGGGTCAGCAGTCTCAATTGCTTCAAATAACAGGGTGGATAACAGGGTAATGTACAGCGCAGGAAAGGCGGCATTAAGACTTTCTTTCTTCGATTCAAAGATTACCAATTGTCACGGCATACCTTTATCCGCTTATGGAAAAAGTCCTTATCAGGATAGAGTAGAACAAACTGGCGTTTTTGTGACCGCCAAAGAGTAGATAAAAGTCTCTCTAGCCATAAGAGTTTTCTCATGACTAGAGAGATTTTATTTTTTTCTAATTTTTTCTTAACATATCTGCTTTTTTATTCCATTTTGGAAGAAATACAGCTATTATCAAGCAAATAAGGAACCCTGCTTCACTAAATCCGCCAATCACATCCGACGGATAATGGACACCTAAATATATCCTTGAAAGCCCTATTAGCAAAGCTAATAGCACAAGACCCACTGCCGCTAGATAAATTTTCCCACTTTCTTTTCTATTAACATTATTCACTTCACTTCCAACCTGTACTTTTCCTGTCTCTGAATTCTCAACACCTTTTGAAGAAATTCCTCTAAAGGTCACTACAATAAGATAAGCCAAAAGAACATATACAGAAAATCCTGTAACCGAATGTCCGCTTGGAAAGGAAAATCCATGTTGCTCTATTAACATCATATCTTCAATAGGTCTTGGTCTTTGCACGATATTTTTAAACCCAAAATTTATCGCACTGCTTAATATAGCTATTAGCGCCACTGGTACCCCAATATGATATCTAGTTTTATCAAAGGCTAGTAGCAAAAGGCACACACAAACAATGGAATACCATTCCCCTAAATATGTAATAGTTTCAAAGAGAGTATTCAATGCAGGTAGACGCAAATCATAAACAGCACTCATAACGTTAAGATCTACATCTTGTATTGAGCCACTTACAACTTGTATATAATCTCCAATGAAAATGCACAAACATATAAGAGCTAATATCAAATATTTATTTCTATGCTTTTTCGAATTCAAACTATTTAACGTCATTTTCTTCTGCCTTTTCTGCTATTATTTTCTCCAATCCTTCTTTTACAATTTTTTCAACCTTTTCCGGAAGAAGCTTTTCCTCTTCTTTAGTAAGGTCTTTAGTTTCAATTGGTGGATGTATAGTAATTTCTACATCTCCACCTTTAAAAACTCCTGTCTCTTCAAAGAGTTTATATGTTCCATTTATAGAGATAGGCACAATTGGCACCTTCGGTGATGTGGCAAGCTTAGTTGACCCTTTTTTAAATTCCCCTGGAGTTGAAGATTTACTTCTAGTGCCTTCTGGAAAAATCACCAAAGAAAAGCCATCGTTAATAAATTCTATACCTTTCTTTATAGCTTTAAGAGAATCCCTAGGACTTTCTCTTAGTATAAAGACAGATCTTACCCTTCCTGCCCATTTCCCATATAAAGGTATCTTTTCAAGGCTTTGCTTTGCTATAAATCCTATTTGAAATTTGTCCAGCACCGCACATAGGGCAGGGATATCCATATACCCTTGATGGTTAGAAATAAAAACAACGGGGCCTTCTGATGGTATATTTTCTTTTCCCTTTACAGTGACATTTGCTCCTACATCCTTCATAATCTGAGTTCCCCAAGTTCTTGTAGCTTTTAAAATATTCTCCCTTTCTAGCTCCCAATTCTCTTCAGCTTTGTATTTTTCAATATTTTTTCTATGTATTGTTAGCAACTTAAGCCTTGTATAAAATGTTATTATCTTTGGGATATTCCTAATTACAGCCATTTCATCTCCTTCTTTCTTAAACTTCTTTTCATTTAGCTTTCAATCTCTATTATCACGTAGCTTATTTATTTCCTACTTTAAATAAGAGTCAATAAACTTTTTCAATTCTTCAATTACTTCCTGATCTCCATTTTGCGCCGCGTCAACAACGCAATGATTAATATGCTCTTTCAAAATGTACCTGCTAGCGCTATCTATAGCCGCCCTTACTGCAAGTAACTGCGTCATCACCTCTATACAGTCAGTTTCGTTCTCTACCATCCTTTTTATTTTCTCCAAATGTCCAATTGCTCTGGCCAGCCTGTTTGATGTATTCTTACTAAAACCAGGCGGATGGGAGTGTCCATGAGGGTGCCCAGAACCTTGGCCTTCATGAGAATGTGAATGAGTGTGAACATGCTGTTGCCCTTCCTTCTCATGAAGTTGATTTTTTGCAACTTTATTATTTTTATTTATTCCTGTCATTATGTCCTTCCTTGCAAGCCAATTCGCCACATTAAGTTAACCGTTATCAGCCTTAAATTTTTTCTCCAAAAGCTTCTGCCTTTAACAAAATATCCTTTCTATTATTTATGCTTCCAGGGTCATTTGCAGTTTCTGCCATTATGGCTCTTGGTGGTAGAATAAATGCCTTATTCATATTAAAAGCACTTATTAGTTGTCCACCAACAATATCTCCTCCACTATACCCAGAAACAACTATACCATAAATCTTCTTATTGCTAAAGTCTTTAGTGATAAATAGCGCTGTTAATCTATTAATAAAGGCTGTTAAGTTGGCTGTAACAGCATCATTATAGTTAGGACAAATCATAACCACGGCATCCGCTTCCATTAAGGCCGGGTAGACAGCCTTAGTAATTATTCCACCATAAAAGCATTTTTCTCTCTCCCCAAAGTTCTTGCACACGTCATACGCACAACCTTTGCAGTCAAATATTTCTCCATTTCTTAAAGAAATTTCTTTAATTTCTCCATTCACTTTCGTCTTTACCATATCCCAAAGCTCTAAACTATTAGAATTTCCTCTATGTCCACTGTGTATGGCTAATATTTTTTTTGCGTTTAACGGGAGATTAAAATTCGAAACCTTTGAAAAAAGTCCTCTTACACTTTCCATATATGCTGTAGTATTACTACTCCCTAAGTTCCTCGCTTGAATATTAAAATTATACAGGTTTCTTGTTGCTTCAACCAATGGTTTCCCTGGGAAGGCCATCCCTCCTAAATTAGCTGAAAAAGCCAACTCTCTACCAATGTTTTTAGTAAACAGTTCACCTTCTCCATCAATTATTATTCCTCCTATTGCACCTTCAAATATTTCTGCATTTACTCTAATAATTTGAAGAAGCCTATAGTATTCTAAATTTACCCCAGATTCTCCTAGATCAATTATAAATATAACCTTCTTGTATTTAAAATGCCCTAGACCTACTAGCCTTTGAATTTCTTCCATATCTGATAATAATTCAAATCTATCAGATGTACACGGCTTGTCAAAATCTATTCCTGTTGCATACTCAATTACTTCAATTAGCCTTTTACTTACAGTTTTATAATCAAAACAAGGCATGATTAAGATTATTTTTTCCATTACACCACCTTAAACTCTCCTGTTATCCATATCAGTTTTCTATATCTTGCTACTACCATAGCCTGTTTAGACTTATTATGCCAAAATATATTTGTTCCTTCCCATTTGCCTTATCAATTTTGCTGGCAGCCATACTGACTTTTCAAGAAGTCCCCTTCATGTTCTTAAAAAAACGATTTACATTTTACTTAACATTCTATAAGAAACCTGTATTCGTTCTGCCAGTTGGGGATGCAAACCTATGTTTTCTACTTCTATTTCATTATTTTTTTCTCTATTTTTACAGCCCCAAAAAGCTCCATTTCCATCTCTTCCAAAGTAAATTGACGAATAATTCCATCTACCTTTTAACAAGTCAACTAAAGATATTGCTCCCGAAGAAAGTGCCGGGGCAATAAATGGCTTAAATCCTAGTTCCCTCATTTCAAGGTTTGCTTTTTCCGCCTTATCTGTCAGCCATTTTGAAGCTTTATCGTTATAGTTTTCTATGCTATTTGCAATAATTAATCCGCCTCCATGAGGTCCAAAAGCTCTTCCTTCTTTAGGATAAATCATAACTGATGGATCCTCAGATTTTTGGCTATAGTAGTTTGCCCTACCATTCATTACTCCAAGGCCAAAGCCTCGAACTTGTTCCAAAAGAAGTCCTTCTTGTAAGGCAGCTTTGCATAGGGGGTCTACCGGATCTGAAACTACGTAGAATTTCCCCTTATAACCTTTTTCTACGCATGTTTTTGCATAAAGTTTTACTAACCTTTTATTTTTTTCAAGTTGAACCATTCTCACATCTTTATTCACGCCAACTTCTTCACCGACCTTAGGAATCCCTAATGTGGCACAAAAAAGAATAATATCAGAGGTGTAAAGTTCTTCCTCGTCAGCTAGTGTTATCTTAGGTCCAGGAAATTCAGTCTCCATTTCTTGAGGGCAAGAATTAATTTGATTTAGCTCAAACTCATACCTTCTGGAGTTGTTCTTATTTATATCAAAAAGCCTTATTTGAGATATAACATCTCCCCCTAATAATCGAAGGCCTAGCGCTAGGGTTCCTCCCACATCACCAATGGCAATTATGCTAATCTTTTTCTTAGGGGAATCCACAACACTATCAAGATTTTCTTCAATCAAAATTTTTTTAATGCCAAAACTTTTATCCCTATCTACTATTAACTCTTTTTGCTCAAACATATCTAAAAGGTTTTTCATCTTTTCTTATCTCCATACTCCAATACTACTTAGCTTCAGTTCTTCACTGCCTTATCAAAGCTTAGCCAATCAACCCTTTCAGCCTAACTAGCTTTTCAATGTCACTTCGAATATATGATGACGGAGATAAGTTTTTATCATATTCTAAACATTCTCCAACATCTGGCAGCTTTGGCGAAGATACTGCTTCTGACAGTCTTTGCAAAGTCAACTTTCTTTGAAACTCCTCTTGGTACTCCGCTTCAAGAACTTCAAATATTTCCAACGCATTTTCCAAGCAAACCATAGAAAGCATATAAATTACGTCCTTATTAAAGTCATCTAAAAATCTAGGCATTACATAAGGCAAGATTAAATTTACAGATCTAACAGAACCCATGATCTTATCTTTTTCTCTCTTTATTGCGTCGCCTCCAAGAAACGGATATTGTGCTGACTCTACAAACCAAGCTTCAAGATTTGGAATAAAGTAAACCGAGTCTACACTTCTTCCTTGAACTGTCATCAAATCCTTTCCTCTCCCTGAAAGAACCCCAACTATTATTTTTTTAACTTGCATGTTTCCTTCTTTTATCTTAGCATTTATCCTCTTTACTCTGTAGCCTTTGTGTAGTATGTCATCTACTAAAATCAATTTTCTATCGAAAGATTTAAGCATTTCTATTTGATTTTCAATAGTTGCATAGTACTGATATTCTTCAATTTCTGAGCCCTTCATCTCAGGATCAAAATACTTTTCTGTATGAAGTGTTTTTGTAACAGTATTTGGAACAACCATGCCTCTAAGGATATTCCCGTAAGGAACACACATATATGGCCCAAGTTTTCTTTCCTTTCCTTGAGTAGAGGGTACTCCATTTTCGCTAGTTATTTTCTCAATTAATTTTTGGTTTAATACACTTGAATTAATAGACATTACCAGACTGCCTTCATACATCTTCGTCAATGCAACTTGCATTCTCTTATGAGCTTTATCCATAGCCTTTAGAACCCTTTTGTTTTTATCAAATGGGTTTTTAAGAATTGTATCCATATTTTGTATTAAAACTACTGGTTTTCTCATATCGACAGCATAAGTTCCAGTGCCCTTATTGTCTATAAGAATTTCTTTAAACCCTTGTCTTTCTAGTGTTCCAATTAGGTTTTTATTTGTGTCGTTATCATCTTTTAATTTATATACAGCATATGCCATATCCTCATTCAACGCATCAGCCAATGTTTCTGTTAGAATAAGTTGATAGAGATCAAGGTCTGGAATTTTTTTGTCAATAATCAAGTCTTGAATCACTACAATTTTACCTAGTGCATTTTTCCTTACATAAGCAGCTAATTCTTCATTCTGAAACTCCTCATAAAGAAATCCTGTATGTGTCTCCCTAACTCTAGCCCTAGCCAAAATCTTTCCAGTCTCTAGGTCACCAATAGCAGTCCCTCTTTCCCCTTGCTCGTTCTTCTCCGAAAGATGCATAAAGAAAAATCCTTTTGAGCTTACTAAATGTTTATATTGAGGCTCTCTCATATATAAACTATAGTCATATATATACCTTTGAGTAACTGGATCAATTAAGGAAGAAATATCTCTATTGCTGTCAATATTATCTCTAATTCTTGTAGAGCTGATATCTTCTAGGTGAGTAGGTAGACTTAGTTCTTCAATTTTTCCTTGTATTAAGTGACAAGCCTCTTCATACCCTGAATCTAAGACTTCTACTTCTTCATTACTCTCCCGTTTAAATATCAAATGGTTCAAGCTATGTATTGAGTTTTCAGTAGCTTCAACTTTATAAGACGAGGCATTTGCAACTACATCAGAACCTACTACAATATACAAGTCTTTATCACCGGCGATAGTTTTTAATTTAGCAATATCATTTTCGTTTGCAATATTAATAGGTTCTTCATCTGGGAATACGTAAATATCTCTTTCATCAGCAATTGACATATTTATTATTCTCTTACGGATAGCCCTTGGTTGGGTCTTCTTTGACCAAGAAAACTCATCTATGGCCATGTAAACCTCATAGCCTAAATCTCGAATAGCAATAGCAATACCTTTATGACTCAAAGAAAACGGATCAAATGTTCCAGGGAAGAATGCTGCTTTTTTTATAGCTTCTATTTTAATTTCTTTATGTAAGTATTCATACTCAGCAATAAACCTGTACACATGATTTAGGGCAGCAGCATTAGTAAAGAAAGTTAACTCATCCTCATTTTCGCTATTTATTAGCGTCAACATTTTTTTATGCATTCTCTTGAAAATATCAAATTTTTCTTCTATAGTTAAATATTCACTACCAAACACATGCTGTCCAATTACCATAAATGCTTCTTTGTTAATTTCACCTTCATAATTCGACATCCCCTTTAGGAGCATCCCAATAATTCTTTGTTTCCTATTTAAGTAGTCCTTTTCTTCTCCATCAATCCCCTCATAGCAACTATATCTTCTAAGAACCTCCCCAAGAGTATCCAGTATAACAGGTACGACTCTTTTATTGCCACCATTTAAATGTGTTTTTAATTCGTTCAAAAATTCATCTAGTTCAGCTGGTTGTAAATCCAATGCTAAGGGGCCAAGGTATTGTGGTATGTATTTTGAAAATTGATAGTCGCCTATCTCTAGACCTTTTGTAAGCTCGACAACAATTTCATTTCTCTGGTTAAATGTAAGCAGTTTAAAAACTTCTATAAGTCCCTCTCCCGCTAAATGTCTCACTGTAACCCTTTCGCTTATTTTTAATAAATTACTAAAATGCATAGCGAGGTAAAACACTTCTGTTCTATCCCCTTCTCTCATTTCTCTAAGAAGCAGTTTAATATTAACGGCCTTAATAACCCAAGGCGTTGCCACTTTTAGATTTTCTCTAAATATTGCAACAGATTGACTTTCCTTTTCATAGATTTCCTTATATTTTTTTAAATTAGCCTCAGTAATTAACCCAAGCGCCTTTCTGATTCTATATTGTAAGAACACTACCGATACAGGCATTCCATCTTCTCTCTCCCTAATCTTCGAAATTCTTTGGAGCCTGCTTTTCGTCGCCTTAGGAAGTATATCAACATTCATATGCTCTAATATCAGCTTAAGCACCCTGTAAGATGATACTTTCACTTCTATATTGTCAGAATAAATATTCTTTATTGCAAAATTAATAATTGTAAGATTGTCCTTATCGTTGTTAAACTCTGCAGGAATTTCTAAAGCTGTATCCAACATAATAAAAATTGAAGTTTCATCTAAATCTTTATTTAGCATTAATTTTTTAAACTTAGCAATATATGCTTTAGGATTATCATTTTTAGGATTTTTCAACATTGCTTCTAACGTTATTTTTAAGGTATACCCCATCCACCTTTTTTGTTCTTCAGTTGTTTTTAAATCAGGATATAATATATTATTTAAATGCTTAACCCATAAATCCATAGCTGTTCTACGATATGTTTTTACTTCAACTCCCTCTGGAAGTTCCTTCCTATATTTTTCATCATAGGTTGAAATAATATTCCCTATAAGAGTAGCTACTTGTCTACGGATATCACCTTCTCTATGATATAACACTTCCGTCAAAAACTGGACAGTAACATCCTTTTGCTTTGTTGTCATATATGTATAGTATTCACCAATTGCATTTAAATAAGCCCTGATATTCTTCCAGTCTTTCTCAGACCTAGCATGTTCTAACAGATTTCCAAAAGTTATTTCCCCATTTACCCTGTTCATAACCTCTATATTGTGCCTAATTGCAAGGTATTTAAGCCTATCAACTGCTTCTTTATTTGTTAGCAAAGAAGGATCCTTCCAATTAACCTTCTTCTCTTTATTATTATTTAGCCTTACAGAAACTCCCGAAGCTTTCATATACTTCTCAAAGTCTTGAAGTTTTTTGTAAACTCTAATATATCTCGCCTTTTTTGCTTCATCTACATTATCTAATTTCGAAAGAATTACATTAAAAGACTCTTCTAGGCTATAGAAGTTTACTATTTCCACTCCGCTTTCATCTCTAGAACTCTTAGTTCTAAAGTCAGCATATATTAAAATTAGAGATTCAACAGATAGATTTTCTATTTCCAGATCCCATGTTGAATGATTGCTAGCAATATGACTAATATGAGGAGTTTTTAACCTAGATAAAAATTCATCTGTATAATAATAGTGAAGGTATGGAATCCTAGAATGCTCCGCCGTTTTACACCCAAATTTCCCAATGTCATGCGCAATTGCTGCTCCAGAAATACATGCTAGGTCTACAGGTGCTCCTACTTTTCTTAGCTGCCTTCCTACGTGCATAGAAACAAAGTGAACACCCGCTATGTGTCCCTTCGTATTAAAGGGGGTAATCTCTGCCCCAATTCTCAAGAAATTATCTAAATAGTTTAAAGAGAAATAAGTTTTTAAATTTTCATATTCTGACTTTGTTGGGCAGCTTGCAATCTCTTCAGAAGATAAGAATTCTAATTCAAACCTAGTATCTAATTCCCCTCTTTCAAGCTTTAATTTTATTACTTGATCTAATATTTCACTAAAAATCAATCTAGCTTTATAATATTTTTGATCTTTACTCTTGATTTCTTTTTCATCTAAATCAGGGAAAATAACCATATTGGTATATTTAAAAATATACTCCAAAAGCCCCTCTTCAGGTAATTCTGAAAATGAGCCTAAAGTACTTAAAGAGGCTTCTAGCACATCTTTACATTTGATATTTTTATCATTCTCAATTTCATAGCAAATCGCCTTCCACTGATTATCAACTAATGCTGTTTCCATCGCTCTTTTGCCAACCCCGATGGATTTTAAGAAATCTTGATCTAATAGCGCTTTTTCTATTAACGAATATAATTCCGGACCTTTATTCTCTAAATTCGTATTTTTTTCTGCCATAACCTAATCCTCCTTTTCACATTTCCTATATTTTACCATATATATTGTGAAAACATAGGAAAAATGTTAATATTAACTATTAGTTTATCAAATTTGGAGGATAAAATGGCAATATTAAAAATTTACACAGATGGCGGCTGCTCAGGAAATCAGTCTGATGAAAATATTGGAGGTTGGGGTGCAATTCTTGTCTTTGGAGATGTGGAAAAAGAGCTATACGGTGGCGAACTAAACACAACCAATAATCGAATGGAGATGACCGCTTTATTAGAAGCTTTTAAGGCGCTAAAAAAGGATAATCTTACTATCCAAGTCTTCTCTGACAGCAGTTATTTAATGGACTGTTTTAGAAAAAAATGGTATATAAATTGGACTAGAAACGGTTGGAAAACTGCCAATAAAAAACCTGTAGAAAACAAAGATTTATGGGAGGGTCTACTTCCATTTATAGAAATAAATAATATCTCTTTTTACCGAGTTAAAGGACATGTGAATTTGAGCAGCAAGGTTACAGACTTTAAAAAGCTCTATCAAAAATTCCTTGAGTGGAACGGAGACAACTTCACCTATGAAGACTTTGAATATGTTACCAACATGAATAACCGGGCTGACGGACTAGCAAACAAAGCTATGGATGAGCTGAGATAGTCATATTAGCATTTAGAAATATTAAGGATTTTCTTTATTTCAAAATAGTATTGATTATATCTTCGTTATATCTATTATGACAAAACAAACTCTTTCTCTCCCTTGATATCAAAGCAAATTTTCCTAAATTCCCTTTAATAAGCACTCCTTATACATGAAAAAGGGTAATCCAAGTTTATCAAAATATGGTTTTAAGTATTCCTATTGTTTTTTCTAGGCTTATATGGTAAAATATCACATAATTTATTGATAGGTAAATGTATAATTTAATACTGTTAGGAGGCTGCTATATGACATACGTTAAAGAGCAATTAGACGCACTCATTGAATTAAATTCCAGCGAACCTGAATTTATCCAAGCCGCAACAGAAGTTTTAGCATCAATTGGTCCGGTTCTTGAAAAGAATCCCCACTATCAAAAAGCAGGAATCTTAGAGAGAATTTTAGAACCTGAAAGACAACTTAAATTCCGTGTTACCTGGGTAGACGATGAGGGTAATGTAAAAGTCAACAGAGGGTACAGAGTTCAATTCAACAGTGCAATCGGCCCTTATAAAGGAGGGTTAAGATTCCATCCATCCGTTAATTTAGGAATTATTAAATTTTTAGATTTTGAACAAATATTCAAAAATGCTTTAACCGGCCTACCTCTTGGAGGAGGTAAGGGAGGGTCAGACTTTGACCCTAAAGGAAAATCTGACAGCGAAGTAATGAGGTTTTGCCAAAGCTATATGACAGAACTTTGTAGGCACATCGGTCCTGATACAGATATTCCTGCAGGCGATATTGGAGTTGGGGCCCGCGAAATTGGTTACATGTTTGGATTTTATAAAAAAATAAAAAATGTTCATGAAGGTGTTTTAACTGGAAAAGGTCTAACTTATGGAGGTTCTTTAGCTAGAAAAGAAGCAACAGGCTTTGGCTTATTGTATTTTACCGATGCAATGTTAAGGCATAATGGACATACCTTCCAAAATAAAATTGTAGCAGTTTCTGGATCAGGTAATGTAGCAATCTACGCTTCTCAAAAAGCTTATGAATTAGGAGCAAAAGTAGTTACAATGACAGACTCTTCAGGTTGGATATATGACCCTGACGGAATTGATCTAGAGGCTATCAAAGAAATCAAAGAAGTAAAAAGAGAGAGACTTTCTGTATATAAACAGTATCGTCCAAACTCTGTATATCATGAAGGAAAAGGCGTTTGGTCTACTAAGTGTGATGTTGCTCTTCCTTGCGCAACACAAAACGAGTTGAATGAAGAAGATGCAAAAATGCTAGTAGCTAACGGAGTTTTAGCCGTAGCCGAAGGAGCTAACATGCCTTGTTCTCTAGAAGCTACAGAGATCTTCTTAGATGCTGGAGTACTATTCGGTCCTGCTAAGGCTGCTAATGCCGGCGGTGTTGCTACATCAGGTCTTGAAATGAGCCAAAACAGCAACTGGATAGCCTGGACCTTCGAAGAGGTTGACGCAAAACTAAAATACATAATGGAAGAAATTTTCAACCAATGTCAACAAGGCTCTACAGATTATGGCTATGAAAGCAATTATGTTGTGGGTGCCAATGTAGCTAGCTTTGTAAAGGTTGCCGATACAATGCTTAGACAGGGAGCTGTGTAAAGATAATTATTTGTGCATATGTAATAATACTTTTACTAAAAAGCCAGTTCCTACGGCTATTTTAGCCTTGTGCCTTTGCCTAGTACTGCTAATGCAGAGAAATATCAATAGCAAATCGGAAGAATTGGAACTAACCAATCCTTCCGATTTTTTAATTTTCAAATATGTTTCAACACCTTATTCCTAATAATTATTCTTGGATATGGGTTATATTACCATCACCTTCAATTGGAATTGGGTCTCCCAAGTATGTAGGCTCTGGATTAAATACGCAATAAATAAAGTCTTTTATTCTTGCGAGGCTTTCTCTAAATTCCATCTTCCAATCCCTATCATAAGAGCTTTGGTTAGCACCTATTCCAATAGATTCTATTCCCTTGGAAGTTGCTATATATTCAGCTCTATAAAGGTGATATTTTTGTGTTACTATTATCATTTTATCAACTTGAAAAACAGCCTCTGCCCTATATATTGACTCATAGGTGGAGAACCCCGCATAATCAAGAAAAATATCTTCCTCTTCTACTCCTTGCGAGCGGGTATATTCAAACATAGGCTGAACTTCATCATAAGTAATTTGCCCGTTATCTCCACTTAATAAAAGTTTTTCTACAACGCCTTCTTCATAAAGATATATAGCCAGATCTAACCGATCTTGCAGAACCTGTGAAGGCTTTCCTTCCTCATTCAGTCCAGCTCCAAGCACTAACGCAACTTGAAAGTCTTGGTTCCTTATATCCTCTAGTTCTTCAAAAGTTAAAGAGCTATCATCAGTAACGGTCGAAGCAAATATTTTTTCTCCTCCTTTATTTACTACATAAAGATTAATGGCTACCATTCCTAAAACAACTATTAATATTATCAATATCATAAAAATTAAAATTTTTTTCATATACACCCTTTCTAGTTCTATATTTATGATAACATTTTTTTTACCTAAGTTCAAATTAGGCCTTCTCAAACAGCTGAGTTTTTTACGAAACATGGCTCCAAATCCTTTAAGTTGTTGCATAAAAAATACCCTCCTACATTCAGATTGGAGGGTTAAAATTAATATTTCGTCCTAGCCTTGTTTTTACAATCCTAGATATATTAAGTACAACCCAATAAGCAAAATTAATAGCCCCATTACAATTTTTATTACTTTGCTTAGCTTGCCATACTTTTCATCAGTACTTATCTTAGTTACTAGTCCTACAGAAGTTCCAGCAACTACCGCTAACGCCCCATGTCCTATCGAATAAATTAAAAGTAAAGCTACACCCCAAACCACGCTCCCCTTCCCCGCTACCAGGGCTAACAATACTATTAGCATTGGTGTGGCACATGGGGACGCAAATATTCCTCCTAAAATTCCTGCTAGAAACGCCCCTACAAGACCTTTCTTCTTGCTTTTCGAAAGGATATTTGTAGAAGGTATAAACTGAAAAAGCTCCCAAGTCTGAAGCGCCATTAATATCATCAGCACACCTATAACCAAATACCACCAGCTTGCTCCACTACCAATTAAGCTCCCTGCTATAGAAGCTATCACTCCCAATGCTGTAAAGGTAACAGCCGACCCGATTGCAAAGATCATAGAAAATTTAAATGCCTTCTTAGGTTCATCTGCAGTTCCTCCAACATAGCCTACAATAAGAGGTATAGTTGCCAGCGAGCATGGCGTAAGGGAAGTAAGAGCACCAGCAAGCAAAGCAATAATTGGTGCTAGCCAAATAGTATCTTGAATATACAGACTTAAAGTCTCTATCCATTGATTAATCATACTGTAACTCCCATATCTTCAAAGATTGTATTCATTTCAAGTTCGCTTAACATTCCCTCATGAATAGTATAAATAAGCTCATCCGTATTTTCATCACGGTAAAGTTTAATTCCCGGAATTGTCTGTTGTATTTCCTCACTAGGAAGGTATGGTGTACCGTCTGCATTAAAGAAAACCTGCGAAGGAACGACCGTAATAGGATAATCTGCAGCAAGTTCTGGTTTAGCCCAAATATCTCCATAAACTATTGAAGCCCTACCTTCAAGCTCATCATGGACCTTTGTTAAATCAGGCCTCATTAGTTTACAAGGTTGGCATTCTTCCCCTCCAAAAGCCAGCATTATTGGCAAGTTATAAGAAATAATTTCGTCCAAATTTATCTCTTCTACTATTAGTGGTGTTGCTGCATCACTTTCGGTTTTTTCAGCATCTTCCACGCTTCTTAAACAATACATTCCACCCACAATTATAATAATTGCCAAAGGCACTACTATTCTCAAAATGTTTTTGGTTTTCATCTTTTCCTCCTCTATTATATATTATAAAGTAATTACCCCTATTCTGCTTTTATATTCACATTATATCATTTAATCTTAAAACTTACATAATCTTCACGTTCTTATTGCAAAATCTTCAAATTTGCTGTAAAATTGTAATGGTTATGGAGCGCTAGCTCAATGGATAGAGTCGCAGACTTCGAATCTGTCGGTTGGGGGTTCGAGTCCCTCGCGCTTCACCAAATAAAAGCCTTGCAATTTCAATATTTACAAGGCTTTTTCTTTTGTTCAATTCTTCCATTTTATGTATATAAATAGGCTATATTGACTTGTTTTGACCTGTATTTGTGCGTCAAAAGCGCGTCAATAGGCGTGTTTTTAATAAATCAATACAAGAGCTCCTACCTTGCATATAATGAGTAAAGAAGGGTCTTATTCTTTTACAACTTTAATCACTTTATTTTAGTAAATGAGTATAATATGACGGCGGAGTTATTTGGTACAGTACCGCACAAGGGTTATGCCCTGTAATTCGATCTTTTACCACTAAGGTTGTTGTTATAGCTTCCGAATACTTAAAAAACAAACTATCATGCCCAACGCACAGGCCTATTACAACGTTTAGATCCGTATTTTCTGCGTTTAAAAACTTAGCTTGCAAAATAGGGTTACACATATTTATGCCTACATTAGTACAGCTTTCATCTATTCCCACATTAGTCTTTGGCTCTAGTCCCATTTTACATGCGACACCCACAACTTCAAAGCCATTATTCTTAATCAACTTGGCAAAAGTACTAGCTTCTCTTGCAAGACCTACACAGCTAGCCACACCGATTTTTTTAGCGCCTATTTTCTTTGCAAATTCTATAGTTTCTTGAACTCTAGTATATTTTTTATAAAATTCAGATTCAACCTCCGCAGCTGCAATAGTAAGTTTTTTAATATTCTCTTTTTCATATTCTTTCATTGCTTCATCTTTGACTTTCGAATCCAGATGTTTTGATGTACAGAATTCCGGGAAATCTTCGTTAGCATTTTCATTATTAAAACAACTTACTTTTACACAATCAGCACATGATAATTTTTTGTCTTTCATAAAGCATTTCTCCTTTTAAACAAAGTCCTATTCGTATATAATATAAACAATTGCTTTTTACCAAGCTTAACTTTATAATTCATAAGATTATATCACATTTTTATCGGGAGAAAAAACAATGTTTAGCTGGATAAGTTTTCTTACATATGCTGCAGTTACCGCAATAACTCCAGGACCAAACAATATTATGTCTATGTCAAGCGCAAGTAGGATTGGCTTCAAAAAAACACTGCCATTTAACTTTGGAATTCTCTCAGGCTTTCTCATTGTTATGATGCTATGCACATTTCTTAGCAGTGTCCTCTCTTCTCTACTTCCAATAATTGAATTTCCTATGCTTATTATTGGTGCCACCTATATGCTTTACCTTGCATATAAAACATGGAAAAGCAGCGATAAAATCGAAGAGGACGCCTTTCAACTAACAGGTTTTGTTTTGATTCTCAATTGACTATTATCTAAAATCTAAGTATATTAATAGTGGGACTACTTTAATAAAGCGGGGCTGAGGATAGCCAATTGAAATTCTACCTTAGCTCTATCATATAAATTAAAATAATAAATTATAAATGAAAACCCTTGTAATCATTTCCAATTGTATTACAAGGCTATTGCGCATCTTGCATATGGAGGTAACTATTGAAGCTGGAACTAATAAATGTCAACAAATCTTTTGGAGATAAACATGTTTTAAAAGATATTAGCTTAACCGCTGAAAGTGGTAAAGCTTTAGGTCTTTTAGGTAGAAATGGAGCAGGAAAGACTACTACAATCCGAATAATCATGGATGTTTTCGCTGCAAATAGCGGAGATATTTTAGTGAACGGAAAACCTATTTCTCATAAGGGTCTACGTATTGGATACCTTCCAGAAGAACGTGGCCTTTACCCTAAAAGGAAAATTATTGATCAGCTAATTTACTTAGCTATGCTAAAAGGTATGAATAAAAAGGAGGCTACCGCTTCAGTCGATTATTGGTTAGGTAGGTTAGAAATGACGGAGCATCGGAACAAACCTTTAGACACACTATCTAAGGGAAACCAACAGAAAATTCAGCTTATTTCTGCCATTGCTTCTAATCCTGAAATCGTAATTTTAGACGAGCCTTTCTCGGGCCTTGATCCAGTGAATGCTATATTGCTGGAAAGTGTTGTTAAAGAACTTATTCAAAGTGGAAAAATAGTAATTTTCTCTAGCCACCAAATGAACTACATCCAAGAGTTTTGCCAAGAAATCGCAATAATCAACAATGGCGAGATAGTGCTTCATGGAGATCTACAAAATATCATCAAATCTTACCCTAGAGACAGCTTACTGGTTCAATCAGCGGAGTCTGAAAATATTTTATCCGACTTAAGTTTATCTAAGTCAAGGTTCCAGTACGTTACAGAAAATATGAATACTAATCAGTCAGATGAATTAACGAGCGAAGCGCCCCTTACTGCTATTTCATCCTTGATAATTGATATATTTACTACTAATAAGGCTGAAGAACTAATAGTTAAAATGCAAGACCCTCAGAGCAAACAGGCAGTAATGAAATCAATTTTTGAAAAATATGATGTAGATAGTATTTCTGTATATGAGCCTTCTCTAAACGACATTTTCGTTCAGTACACAAAGGAGGATATGAAAAATGACTAATTTCAAAACTATATTAGCCTTTGAACTGAAAAGTTTTTGGAGAAAACCTTTCATAATTTTATCAGTACTTTTAATTGCTATCATAGCAATCTTCTTGTCATATCCAAGATTCTTGCCTATTTTCGAAGAACTTTTTTCTTCTGATACAGAAGAGGATATTACAAATATCGCCGTAACAATCGAAATTCCAGAGGAAGAAGAGTTCCTTGCATTTCTTCAAGCGGCTTTAGGCGAAAAAGAATTCCACCTTGAGCCAGTTCAGCTTTCCATGGGTGAATTGGAAGAGGCCATTAATTACGGAGCCTATGACAGAGGAATTTATATTTCTTCTCTCTCAAATTATAGTACTGTTGTCGCAGATGTTGAGTTGCATGACCAAACAGGCGAAATTATAAAGTCTACTATAGCTGCATTTGCCAGCCAGTCTAGCCTTCATTCTCTAGGGTTATCTTCTGATGAAATCCAAGCTTCACTTTATCCAATCGTTAGCGAAACAGTAATCCAAACCGGCATTAACCAACAAGATAGTTTTGCATATTCTTACTTACTTGTTATAGTATTATATTTTGCCATAATCATGTATGGTCAGCAAATCGCTATGAACGTCGCTACTGAAAAGAGTTCTAGGGCAATGGAAGTATTAGTTACCAGTGTGAACCCTACCACCTTCATCTTCGCAAAGGTTATTGCATCAGCACTTGCAGGTTTTATCCAGCTATCGGTTTTATTAGGATCAGCTGTATTATTTTTCAATATAAACTCTAAATACTGGGAGGATAATTATTTTATCGGTTCAATCTTTGATGTGCCCCCAAACTTAATTGTCTATATGTTGTTCTTCTTTCTCACAGGTTTTTTTATCTATGCCTTCCTTTTTGGAGCTTCTGGCTCAATAGTATCAAAGGTAGAAGATATAAATATAGCAACATTACCTGTTTTATTATGTTTTATCGGAACTTTTTTCATTTCAATCATTGCCTTAAACTCAGGTAATTTAGATAGTTTATTGGTGAAAATCGCCTCTTTCTTCCCGCTAACCTCCCCAATGGTAATGTTTACAAGAATATCTATGACTGAGGTTCCTTTATTAGAAATAGGAATTTCAGCCCTCATACTAATTATAAGTACAATCTTTATTGGATATTTAGCAGCAAAAATTTATCGACTTGGCGTTTTATCATACGGAAATAAGGCGAGTCTATTTACTTTCATCAAGCTAGTTTTCAATAAAAAATAAAAAGGTAAGATTATTATTTTATTAATAGCTTTTTTAGCAAACAATTTCAAATTATAGCTAACACTAAAAAGACCAGACATACCGTGTATATCTGGTCTTTTAAATCTTTTCAATCTACTCTATACTTCAACTACCCACTTAAATGGATCTGGCTGCTTTCCAGTTTGTATTCCGCAAATTTCCTTGTATATCATTCCTGCTAATTCTCCAACTTCCTTGTTGTTAATAATGCCTATTTCACCCTTATAGCAAAGCTCTCCTACTGGAGATATTACTGCTGCAGTCCCTGTAGCAAACATTTCCGTAAGCTTACCATCTTTTATTCCTGCAAAGACTTCATCAATACTTATTTTTCTTTCTACTACTTTATATCCTTTGCTTTTCAATAAATGAATTACTGAGTTTCTAGTTATTCCTGGAAGAATCGTCCCTCCCAAAGGTGGGGTAATAATTTCTTCACCAAATACAAAAAATGCATTGGATGTCCCAATTTCCTCAACATATTTTCTTTCAATTCCATCAAGCCATAGAATTTGATCATAACCCTTAGCAGAAGCTTCTTGCTGGGCTTTTAACCCTGCCGCATAGTTCCCCCCACATTTTGCTTCACCTGTTCCTCCAACTACAGACCTTACATATTTTTCTTCTACATAAATTCCTGTTGGCATTAAACCTTTTGCATAGTAGGAGCCTACTGGACAACAAATTACAATAAACTTATAAGTCGTGGATGGTGACACTCCTAAAGTTGGTTGAGTCGCAATAATGAAAGGTCTAATGTATAAAGATGTATTCTCTTTCCTCGGCACCCAATCCTTGTCAACATTTACTAAAGCCTTTATTGCCTCCACATATAATTCTTCATCCATTACAGGTATACAAAGTCTTTCACTTGTGTTATTTGCTCTTTTCGCATTCATATCAGGTCTAAACAGTAGAATTCTATCATCTTCAGCCCTATACGCTTTTAGGCCTTCAAACATTTCTTGCCCATAGTGGAATACAGTGCACGATGGATCTAAGACTATAGGTGCATAAGGAACTACCTGTCCATCATGCCATCCTTTTTCCTTATTGTATTCCATCACAAACATATGATCCGTAAAGTCTACACCAAATTTTAACTGATCATCATTTGGCTTAACCTTTAAATTTTCTGATTTTGTCACTTTAAAGTTCATTATTCTCTCCTTTTGTAAATTAACTACTTAACCATTTTGGTCTCATTAATAAATTTATTTTGTAAAGATTAAGATTTAAGTTTTCTTTTTTCCCTAATTCTTTAGTTTCAAGTTCTAATGTCTCTACTACTATATCATATTTCAAGGGGATTTGCATTTCTTTTTCTATCTTCTTGCACAACTTATGTCCGAAAATTATGTCTTCTGCCACAGTTTCTTCCACCATATGTGTATTATTTATCAGCCCTGAAATTTTTACTCCTGTTTCTGCAATCACACTGTTAATATGTCCCATACAACCTTCCAAATTGTCAGTTTCTTTTCTATTGCCATTAATTACAAATAGAACTTCAACATCATGATCATTTAAACTTTCCTTGTACTGGTTTAGAAGTTTAGCCCCCATGCTGTCTCCGCCTACGTCCATTACTGCGTACATTTCTTTATTTTGAAAAGGGCCTTTAACCGCAGGGGAAACTGCTGGTAAATCCTCCGCAATATCATAGTCAAAAACATTAGACACTACTTTTATTCCTGTTTTTTCTAAAAGCTCCTTTTTTTCTCTACTACGGAAATATGGATTAGCAATATCTAAGTCACACAAAGTAACTTTTTCGTGTTTTTTCTTCAAGTCAATTGCCAAGTTTACTGAAAACTCTGTTTTCCCGCTTCCAAAATGCCCAACAACTATCGTTATTCTTTTCAATTATTTTTTGTTACTCCTTCTCCAAATATTCATCTTTTCAGCACTTTTTATTAAGTCATCTCTAAAGTTTGGA
Source organism: uncultured Oscillospiraceae bacterium (assembly GCA_964370075.1). Classification (GTDB taxonomy): domain Bacteria; phylum Bacillota; class Clostridia; order Peptostreptococcales; family Anaerovoracaceae; genus CAYJHC01. The sequence goes on from CAYJHC010000019.1 coordinate 22,808, forward strand.
TGGGCTATCGATATAAGAGCCTCCGCCCTTTCCCAAGTGCTCTTTCCTGCTAAACTAACAAGTCCAAACTCTGTCACCAATATAAACGCTTGGCTTCTTGGATCTGTAACAATTCCACCTGTAGGTAAGGTAGGTACTATTCTAGACTTTAGTTCTCCTGATTTTTTGTCAGTAAATGTAGATGTTAGGCAAATATATCCTCTTCCTCCTTTTGAGTTAAAAGCTCCTGTAAGAAAGTCTAATTGCCCGCCTGTTCCACTTATATGCCTAATTCCCGATGATTCTGAGCATATCTGTCCAAACATATCCACTTCAATTGCACTATTAATAGAAATTAATTTATCATTCTTCGCCATAACTGCCGGAGCGTTTATGTAATCTACAGGATAAGACTTTAATTGATCATTATTATCAAGCCAATCATACAGTTGCTTTGTACCAAGAGCCAATGACCAAGCCGAAAACCCTTTATCAATATTCTTTTCCTTGTTTGTTAACTTCCCTGCTTCATAAAGCTTGAAATATGAATCGCAAATCATTTCCGTATGGCAACCCAGATCTTTCAAATCAGACTCTGCCAGCATATTTCCTATTAAATTTGGAAGGGCTCCAATTCCTAGTTGAATTGTTGCACCACTTTTTATTTCATCGATAATATACTCTGCAACTTTTTCATCCACCTCTGTTGGTGGTGGTACTGGGATTTCCGGTATTGGTAAATGTTCTCCTTCTACTACATAATCCACTTCACTAATATGTATTCTGTAATCTTGGCCTCCACACACGTGTGGATGGTGCTCGTTAACTTCCACTATAGAGTATTTGGCATTATCATGGCAGGCTTTTATTCCTGTATTCGAAAGAGAAAATGTAAAATATCCATCCTCATCCATTGCTGATACCTGTGTCATAGCCACGTCTGTTTTTATATGTTCTCTATGAAGTTTGGGTAAATTAGTAAATATAAATGGAATGAAGAAGCATTTTCCTTCTGCGCACATCTTTCTTTCGTAACCACTCATATGAAATGAATGGTATGTAAAACTCTCTTGCTCAGGATCTAGTGTGATTATATCTAGAGGTCTTGCCGATAAAGATCCTCTAACTTTTACATCTTTAAGCTCGCCTTTTCTTCTTGCTAGAGCCTTATCTAGTAGTTCTACAGTATTTAGAGAAAATCCATAATCAACCCAGTCTCCACTTTTTACTACTTTCACCGCCTCATCAGCTGAAACTAGCTTCTTTTTATATTCTGAAAATACGTTCATTTGTCCTCCATTCTAATGTTAAATAACCCTTCCTATTACCATACCAAATTATCCACATTAATGTCAAGAGAACTTCAAATTCAGAGAAGGTTTATTTTGTGAATTACAAAACGAAAGAAATTATTGCAAGGCTTTGCCTATTATTTCCCTAATACTCTCTTGCTGTGTAGTTTACTATATAATTATTTTCATTTCACCTTTGCTATCAATGGCTTTATTTACTTTTGTTATATTTCGCTATTTATAATTTAAAGATACCTTTGAATTATTCCATACCAGCTATTTAGTAAAATATTTAACAGCCTCCAAGTTCATAGGGATTAGCTTTGCCTTTGGTCCTTTAA
>CAYJHC010000020.1:0-24206 GCA_964370075.1 uncultured Oscillospiraceae bacterium
ATTAGCTGACAAACCTAGTCTTCCTGTTGAGCCATCATATAGGCTATAATAATTTCCCATAAGAGTCTGTAAGGTGTTATAGTCCCACGAGTAATAATAGCCACTATCCATACTTTCAAACATTGTTTCTTCTAAGATATGCTCACTTAGCATTAAACCGCCTTCACTAAGCTTTAACCATGTTACAGGATAGTCAGTTGTTCCATTATTAAATGTTCCATAAACTAGTTTGTCGCTACCACTGACATTAGTTTTGTCTACTACGTCCACTCCTCCTGTTCCTAGCATTATAGCCTTGTCTTCAGTGGCTGCATGGCCCTCAAACATTGACATAGGAACAATACTTATTACCATAAGCGCCACAAGCATTATAGATAATGTTTTTCTACCCGCTTTTTTCATAAACTTCCCCTCTTCCCCTCTTCCCAATATACAATTAACTGTTAGATATATGTAAATTTTAATTAATCCATAAAAAAACGACAAAGTTATTCTTGTCCGTAGACATTCTTAAAGTTCAGTCATTTCATTATCATAGTCACTTTATATTCAATGCAAAATTATGTATATTTTTACATCGCCACCCCATATTATAACACTTCTCCTCCTTTGAACTCAAGGGGTTTAACAAAGATTTTACATAGTACTGGGTTTTGGATATTTTCTTAATATTTCTCCTCCTTACTATTTTTCATAATCGTTAATAAGGCACCTCTTCGTAAATGTGCACATACAGCGCAATAAACAACCCAACATTTGACATAGAGCCAAAATTAAAAACCCGAAACTGTATTTGTTTCGGGTTTTTTGAATTCATCATTTGTAATCTTATCTCTTTGAGAATTGGCTTGCTTTTCTCGCTTTTTTAAGACCATACTTGTATCTTTCTTTCATTCTTGCGTCTCTAGTTAAGAATCCAGCATCTTTAAGAGGCTTCTTAAAGTTATCTGCATCCGCTGTTACTAACGCTCTTGAGATACCGTGTCTTAGTGCTCCAGCTTGACCAGTGTACCCACCACCTGTAACAGTAGCGATAACGTCAAATTTTCCTTCGCATCCAGCTATTTCAAAAGGTCTTTTAACCTCTCTTTTTACGATTTCCATTGCCATATACTCATCTAGTGGCTTTTTGTTTACGATTATATTTCCTTTGCCAGGGATTAATCTAACTCTAGCAACTGAAGATTTTCTTCTACCTGTACCTAAGTACTGCACTTTGTTTGCCATTGCTTATTCTCCCTTCTACACGTTCAATACTTCTGGCTGTTGAGCTTTATGATTATGCTCTGGACCAGCGTAAACTTTTAACTTCTTGTACATTTGTCTTCCTAATCTACCCTTTGGCATCATGCCTTTTACTGCATGTCTTACAATTTCATCAGGCTTCTTAGCTTGTAGCTTTTCAAATGTAATTTCCTTTAAACCGCCTGGATATCCAGAGTGGCTCTTGTAGATTTTTTCTTTTCTTTTCTTCCCAGTTACCTCTACCTTATCAGCGTTGATAACAATTACATAATCTCCACAATCTACGTGAGGAGTGTAAGTTGGCTTGTGTTTACCTCTTAATACAGTCGCAATTTCTGTAGCCATTCTACCAAGAGTTTTTCCCTCAGCATCAACTACATACCATTTGCGCTCTACCTCATGAGGTTTTGCTACGAATGACTTCATTTCTTTCTCCTTTTCTACCTACTAAGTTTATTTACAACTTTTTCGGTCCTACCTACTGGAATTACTATTCTGGTCGGTAGCTTCTAAAATTACTTTTAGCTCAGTCCCAAGGGTTTCCCCCGTTTCTGAGTGGTCGCACAAAACGACACTTAGATATTATATATCATTTTCTATCCGTTGTAAAGAGAAAAAATATTTTACTATTTTTTTGCTCCATTGCTCCACTTCAATTTATTCCTCTGCATTTTCTAACTCCTCAAACTTTCTCTTCATAGTTGGGTTGTTCTTCGTAAGCCTTTTTATACTAAGGTCCTGAGCCTTATTGTTTGCCAATCTTAGATTATTTTCCGAGGAAAGTAAATTTTCCTTAGTCTTCTCCAAATGTTTAATGGTTTCATCGATTTCTTTAATTGCGGTTTGGAACTTTCTGCTTGCCAAATCGTAATTTTTGCTAAACTTATCCTTAAATTCTATCATATCACTTTCGAAGCTGGATATGTCTATATTTTGAGATCTATATTCAGCAAGCTGCTCTCTATATTTAATAGAATTCATCGCGGCATTTCTAAGAACCGTAATCATGGATATAAAAAACTGTGGCCTGATTATATACATTTTTGGGTACCTATATGACACATCAACAATTCCATTATTGTATAACTCATTCTCCGATTCTAACAAAGATACCAGCACTGCATATTCGCATCCTTTTTCATTTCTATCCTTATCCAACTCTTTTAAAAAGTCCTCATTTTTCTTTTTCGTGCTAGTAGTATCCATTTCATTTTTCATCTCAAACATTATAGATATAAACTCAACTCCATCGGTAGTGGATTCCCTAAAAATATAATCGCCTTTACTGCCTGTTCTGGCATCATTGTCCTTTTCAAAATATGCATTTTGAAACCCTGTCGCCCGAAGTCTGTTAAACTCTATTTCACAATGCTGCTCCAATGTTTCTCCTAACATTTTAGTAGAAAGCTTTGTCTTTAAATCCTTATAGTAATCAATTTGTTCATCCTTTTCTACTAGCTTATTCTTATAATCATCTTCTAACGCCTTTAACTTAAGTTCGCTAGTTGTTTTGGACGTTTCTACTTCCCCTTGAAGCATAATAATTTGAGTTTCTTTTTCTGATAGCGCTTCTTTTCTTTTCGCTTCTTCATCCTTTAACGCCATCTGCTTTTCTATTTCTGCTGATTGAACCTTTGATTTTAGTTGCTCTATTTCTAGTTTTGACACAGAAAGTTTCTCTTCCAACTCTGCCTTAGCATTCGCCTCAGCAATTCTAAGCTCACTTTCCTTTTCCGCCTTTAATAGTTGTTCCTTTTGATTTAGCTCTTCTTGAAGCTTTACTATTTTGTTTTCCTTTTCTGATAGTTCTTCTTTTCTCTTGGCCTCTTCATCCTTTAGCTCCATAAGTTTATTAGCTTCACTGCTTTGTATTAATGCCTTTAACTGTTCTATCTCTTGCCTAGATTTGGATAATTTTTCTTCCAGCTCTGCCTTGGCATTTGCTTGAACAATCTTTAATTCGTCTTCTTTCTTTTCTGCGTATATCTTTTCTCGCTGTTTTAGCTCCTTCTGAAATTCCGCGTCCCTAACTTGCCCTACAATGGCAATATATCCAGACTCATCTACAGTAAAGACCTCCCCACATTTTGGGCATTTTATTTCATTCATAACTGGCCTCCTTTTATTGTATTAATTGATTTATAGTAGCCAAATAATAGGTTTTCTATATAGCAATTATCTCATCTGATTTTCCTACTGGTATGCATATAGCCTAATGCTAAAAACCAACAAGAACTATCTTCAATCCGCTTCTTTCCAAATCTTATTCTGCATCTTTTGGTGCATTTTCCCTATCAGTATCACTATACTCTCTTACCACATTGCATACTGTAATCTTATAACTTTCAAATAGCTTGTTCCGGCCTTCCGCCTGACTCATCCTATGTTCTAAATTATTTCTCCATTTGCTCAATGCCTCTTCACTTTCCCACACATTCATGGACAAAAGCTTTCCGTCTTCGTTAAGGCTTTGAAATCTTTCCGCACTAATAAACCCTTCTTCATCAGCAAGCATGGGTTTTAGCTGTGCTGCAAGCTCTAAATATTTGGACATCCCTTCTTTCGTTGGTTTAACTTCAAACAAAACTACAATCTTTCTCATTTTTTTCTCCTATTAATCTAACTCAAACTTAACCATGTTAAGGCTTATCTTCCAGCACAAGGACTTTAATATATACCGCTTTTCAGCCTCACTTGCATTTTCCTCTCTCTTCAGATTCTTATATCTCAGTATACAACAAAAGCCATCTACATGTTACATGTAAACAGCTTTTTTAAATCAATATTATTTCCTTAAGGAAAGATACTTCCCTTTCCACATCCTTAACAAGGCATAAACCATTAAGCCCTTGACTCTAGCTATAAAAACCCTTTCACTCTCGTTACATCAAATTGCTAAATCTATCCCAATAGTTCATCAATAGCCATACAGAAGTTGTCATTAGTACAATTACAATAACCGTCAATTTTATTCCATGCTTAAACATATAGCTAGGGTTAAGCCCATATCCTACAGGGATAGCCCTAATCGATGTAGGCATACAATAAGAAAGGTTTACCCCTACTGTTGCTGCTAACATGTACGGAACTGGATCCAAATTCATTACTATTGTCAGGTTAATAATAATCGGCATCGCAACTGCTGCAGTTGCCGTGTTGCTCGTAAGGTCAGAAAGAATTATGGTCAACAAAATTATAAACCCTATCAACAAGAATTCATTCTGAATTTGGGTAGATGATAATACATTTCCAAGAGCCTCTGCTGCACCACTTTTATTAATAAGAGTACCAACAGCCAATCCCCCTGCAAATACGTATATAAGCTCCCATACGATTTTTTTCTGAACGGAACCCCATATCATCACTCTTTTCCCTTCCTTAGTCTTTACTAGAAAAGAAATCATTCCAAAAATAATGAAAATATATGCAGGTTTTAACCCAGGCACAAGGTCTTCGTATAGAGGCCTTGCAAAAGAAAGGGTTGCTGCAATAATAAACAAGAAAAGACAGATTAGCTCTGGCGCACTTGCCTTACCTAACTTGGCATTTTCTTCCAAGAAATAAGCTTTAGACCCTTTTAAGTCCGCATTCTTAGGCCTTATCCATAACAAAAATGCTAAATTAGAAATTATTAACACTATCATTATAGGAAAAAACTTGATTACCCAGTCTATATACATAAACTCTTGGTTAGCAATCTGTTCCATATAATCAACCACCACAAGGTTCATTGCTCCTCCCAAAGGAGTTGCTAATCCTCCAAGGCCTGCTCCCCAGGCAATAGTAAGAAGAATTATGGCTGCAGTTTTGCTTTCTTTTATCTCTCCGACACCAACATACCTAAGCATTGAAACTGCTATTGGTGTTATGGTCGCACAAACAATAGCGTTAGGCAATACTGTAGACATTGCAACCGCAAGCATAAACCAAAAAATTATTTGAGACCTTAAAGAAGTTCCTATCATGGCTAAGAAGGTGTAGGCAATTCTTTTATCCAATCCAACCATTTCCCAAGAAACAGTTAAAATAGAAGCCCCTAATAATAGCAAAATAGTTTCTGATGCATAGTTTGCTATTACATCAGACATAGGACACATAACGATAACAGCATTTACTGCTATGGGCAAAAATCCTGTTATTGCATAATCTATGCACGAAGACACCCACCAATAAGCCATCCAAGCTACCGTCCCAATAGCTGCTCTCATTTCCAATGTTTCAAAAGTGCTCTCTGGCAGGAAGAAAATAGCAACAACAAACAATGTCGGCCCTATAAGTAGGTTAATGGTGTTTTTACTAATAGGCAATCCATTTTTCTCTTTCATCTAAGACCTCTTATCCTTCTTGTAATTCTGTCACCAATTCAATTATTGCATCTACAGAGTTTAAATTTTCCGGAACCAAATCCATTACATCAATTTCCACGTCAAAGGCAAAGCTTAGTTCACTTACCAACGCTATAATTGATAGAGAATCTAAGATACGCGAATCAATTAGCGCAGTCTCTGTTTCATAATCTACACCTGGTTTAACTTTTTCTAAAATCCCTATTATTTCTTTTCTCATAATTTTGTGCTTAAAGAGTTTTTACTCTTTAATTCTCCTTTCTTATTTTAACTAACATTTATTAATTTTACTATTCACCTTTTTATTTTACCACTTTTATTGTCCTTATCAGCTTCTTCATTAGCAACTTTAATTGTGGTTAAGATTTGCCTTTATCAAGCTATTTTTTTGCCATACTTCCCGTTTATTTGTTTAGCATCCTACTTTGATTCTTTTTTCTGATTCAACTACTATTTCTTCTAATGTCTACTTACTAGAAAGGGCTTTAACTTCTTTTAGTCGATCTACTTTTCCATTATATGTTCTTGGAACCACTTCAATCAAAGCGATTTCTCTCGGCCTCTTAAAGTCTTCCAGATGATTAAATAAGTAAGCTTCTAATTTGTTCATATCCAAATCATCAGAAGCTACTACATATAATACAGGAACTGCGCCGATAATGCTATCTTCTTTCTTCTTGCAAATACAGTCTAACACTCCCTTCACCTTTTTAGCAACCTCTTCGACCTCTAACGGTGAAATCTTATTTCCTCCAGAAATTATTACATCATCAGCTCTACCTATCATATAAATTCTTCCCTCTCTATCCCTGTAGCCTAGGTCTTTTGATTTTAGATATCCATCTTGCAAAGTTTCCCCTGTTAGAATCTCATCCTTATAGTAATTCTTCATGGCCATTCCTCCGGTATAGTATAAATAACCCGGAGTCTCTAATGTAGCTTCAAACTCTTCTCCATTTTCATCTACAATTTTGAAGATTGAATTTTTAGTAGGGTGACCAATACACTGTGGTCTATTATCCTCCGAATTAAAGTTCAGACTACAAGAACACCCTGCTTCTGTAGATCCATAAATATTATACATCCTAATGTTAGGCAAAATTTCTAGCAAATGTTCTTTGTCAGCTTCAGGAAGTGGGGCTGAACCAAACTGTAAGTAGTCAAGTTGATCTGCATAATCTGCGATCTTGTCCTTAGTCAATTTAAATATTATGCTTATTGCCGCAGGAGCCATCGCCATCGCCGTTACTTTATATTTTTCAATCATCTGAAATATTATTTTAGCAAAGAAAACTCCATCAATAAGTATAACAGTGCTTCCGTTAATCATATTAGCAAAGTACCTTCTAAGACTAAAAGAGTGGTTCATAGGCATAGGAATTATTTCAACATTATCCTTTTTCATCTCAACACCATACATTACATTCTCAGCAACTGCAAACTCTGCCGAATACTGCAAGACAATTCCCTTGGATTTTCCCGTAGTTCCTGTTGTAAACAAAACCATAGCCTCATCGTCTTCAACAGGCATTAGGATTTTATCTTCCCACTCAGCAGCAGCAAGTTTATTATATATTTCCGAAATACTTAAAGTTTCATATCCCTCTACCTCTATGTCTCCATAAAATTTAGTTGCACCAGTTTCCTTTAGCAATTCTAATGCTCTACCCTCATTTGCACTTTTTTCGATAGGAATAGCAATTCCTCCAGCCAATTGAATTCCATGCAAAAGTGTCATATATTCTACTGATTGGCCATTTTTTACAATTACAAGCTCATCTTTTTCTAGCCCATCATTCTTCAAATTGGTAGCTATGCTGAAAATTTTATCCCAATATTCCTTGTAAGTAAGTTCCAACTTTGGATCTATTAACGCCAGCTTATTTGGTGTCAGCTCTGAAAAAATCTTTATAGAGCCAAGTATTGTCTTTTCATTTTTCATTTTATCGCCTTCCTTGTTACCCTTCTTTTAATCCCATTACACTTTATTAGTTATAACATCTATTGTTTACGCAATTTAAAATTCTTCATAGATAAATTCCCCTGGTGCTCCGTCCCCATAAATGCCGAATACTATGGTTGCAAATATTAAAAAAATCCAAATTGCCCATCTAAGCCCCAAATTTAGCCTATCAACCTGCACCCTAACGCTACCCTTTATTTCCTGAATAGTGCTAACTGTAAATAGAATTATTATTGCAAATATTATTATCCAATAGTCAACTGTAAGCAACTGAATATTTTCTAAATTAATTATTCCTTTTTCTGAATTTTGCAAAGTAAAAATGTTCCCAAATATCTGAAATGCCTCTGTTAATGAATCTGATACAAAAAAAACCCTTCCAATCGTGCATAGAATAAACACCTTTATCATTTGTACCACTTTGTGACCCTTAGATTCAATTCTAATACCTACCCGAGTCAAGCCTTTTGCAACGTGTTCAGCAAAAATTGTGCTTAATACAATTAATATTCCATGATATACTCCCCAACAAACAAAATTCCAAGCAGCTCCATGCCAAAGACCTGTTAGAGCCCAGACTCCCATTATTGGAGGAATTGCTGCCAAAATTTTAGATGTTGTAGCCCCAAACTTATCTCTTGACCATCTACTAAATTTCATCAAATTTTTTGAAATGGCTATTGGATAAAACACGTAGTCTTTAAACCAAGTTCCAAGAGTAATATGCCACCTTCTCCAAAATTCAGGCATACTCTTAGAAAAATATGGTCTCATAAAGTTTTCTGCTAATTTTATTCCAAACAACTGAGCTGATCCTATCGCTATTTCCATGCTACTATAAAAATCTACATATATCTGTATCGAAAAGGCCAAAGCAGCAAGCACAAGCATTAACCAACTTTGGCTTTCATATTGGTCATAAACACCATTCACAAAAAAGCTCAATCTATCTGCTAAAACTAATTTCATGAAAAATCCCCACAGTATACGTTGCATTCCATGACAAAAACTTTCATAACTAAAGCTGTAGCTCTTAGAAAACTGTTCCGCCGATAACTCATCGTATCTTGAAATAGGACCTTGGGAAACATGAGGAAAAAATGTGGAAAATTGAAGAAATCTAGAGAATTTCTTCTCTGCAACATACTTACCCCTATAAACATCCATAAGGTATGCTATTAACATAAAGGTATAAAAGGAAAGGCCTAATGGCATTAACAAGGATACTAAAGGAAGACTTGTATTTAACAAAGCATTTATGTTTTCCATAATAAAGTATGTGTACTTTATTACTACCATCACCCCCAACGTTCCGATTATAGCCAAGGCAAGAATACTTTTATTCCCATTATTCATCTCTGCCCTTAATGCCTTCTTCGCCTTAACTCCTTTAGCCTGACTAATTTCCTCATTAATCGACTCTATTCTATCAGACATTTTTCGCGCTACTAAAAAGGTTATTAAGGTTGATCCTATAATAAAGACCAAATATTGAACCCCTGACATTAAATAGAAAACTAAACTTCCAATTAATATCACTTTACTTTGAGCTTTCTTTGGTAATATATAATATAGGAAAACTACTATTCCTAAAAATCCTAAATATGCAAACGTAAGGGGATCTGTTACAACCTGAGTAACATCCGTATACCCAAAAAGCTGTGCAGAGGTTTCCCCTAACAATATAAAACTTAACCCTATTATTGTTACTACTAATGCAATTCCTAATATAAATTTCTTCATTATCACTTTCCTAAGTATTATCCTATACAAGTATTTTCGTTCAAGTAGCTATTTTTACAAGCTTTTTCTATATATTGCCCTCATCAAATTCATCCAAGTATACCTCTTGGAATTTATCATGGTAATCAAACATAAATTGATACTCTTCATCTTCTGAGTAATCTGTTAGAGTATATTCTTTTTCAAGATAATCAGCTATGTACTTTGACACTATTTCCATTCCACCCGCATTATTATGCTTATAGTTATAGAAATGTATATCATAGCTCAATCCATACTGGTCTTTTAAACTGTTCTTATGCTGGTCTAAATTTAGGTTTAAAAATTCTACATTATTTTCATCACATAGAGCTTGCAAGCTATTATGCGTTTCACTGTCCGTTACTGAATCTAAGTGCTTAATTGCAAGAAGTTCAATATCGTTTTCTTTCAACAGCTGAGCCGTTTTAACAAAGTACTCTTCAGCAACAGAATCTAATTCCGCCATCTCTTGATTTTCTTCATTAATATATGATTCTTCTATGGGCTTCACTTCAAGTATCTTATCTGAAAGATTGGCCCCCATTCCCCAATATTTAAATTCTTCATTCCCTATTCCTACAGCTCCCACATTAGCAGTTCCCTCTTTCCAAGCCTCATGATAACTAAAAATCGGAAAAAGGTAACTAAAGAAAAAATTTCCTTCGAAATGTTCTTCCATTTCCAATGCATAATCTATTTTATTATCAAAATTTTGCATTACATAATAACCTGTACGAAATCGATCTTCGTTTTCTATCGGGTCATTAAAATAATACTCTTCCTTTATACTTGAAATATCTAGAACAACTAGCTTAGGCTTAAAGCCATCATCAATAAGGTCCTTTATTTTATGATAATACGTAAATATCGGCATCCCTGCAGTGGAGTATACATAAGACGAATACCCCGTTTCGTTGAATATAGTTGTGGGGGATACTGCTCTTCCAGTTTGGCTTGCGCCAAAAAATATTACTTCTGCATAGTCCTTATCTAATTCTGTATAGAAATAATCATCTTTTAGATCATAATCTCCTTGAGGATCTACATTTAAAATTTCTGACAGCATTGTAAAAATAACCAACACAATTAACATAAATGCTGTTGCCTTAATTAATTTTACACTAGTTTTTTTTGTTTTTACCATTCCTTGCCCTTCTTGCCAAATTTATTTATTTGTTCTATTGAATACCCGTTGAGAAAGTCATAATCACTTTATCCCATGTTTCATTAGTATTTCAACATATTGTGATATTTTCTTGATATTTTGCCAATGCTAAGTTTTCTACCTAGTTTTGGCTAGCGTTAAATTAATTTCTATCCACTTCCATAGGAAAAGTATTGAAATACTAAACATCCAGTAAAAGATTATTATATCCTACTTAAGGTCTTTTTTCAACAGAACGTACTTCATTTTTCTCTGGATTATCTCAGCAAAATATGTCTCTGTCACCTTATCTTTTTGAATTAATGCGCCGATTGATTTGGCTCTTCTTTTTTCTAGTTCATCACTGGTTTTTTGAACCAAAGCAGCACCCAATCCTAGGTGCTTTGGCTTTGCCCCTAGGTACAGAAGAACATATTCCTTTGCCTTTCTTTTTCTCAATAGTATTTTTAATACTTTTATTGGACTTATCTTACCATTAATAAGGTTGCTATAGTTTGGAACTGTAATAGAAAAGGCAACTAATTCCCCTTTAAAATAGGCCAACTTTATCATGGAGAAATCCAAAATCGGTTTTAGTCTTGAAAACATTTGAATAAATGACGCCTTTTCGATTTCTGTAAAAATAGGAAAGTCTTTATACAATTCCATTATCAGTTCCCCTATCTCCTCCAAAGATCTAGAAAATTCCCCTTTTTTCAAATTTCTTATTTCATAACCTTTCCGCAAGCTTTCACTAAGCCTTCTTTTTAGTATTGGATTGCGGTGGTTCTTTGGAATTGCCATGTATTTATTGGAAATATATTCTTCACAAATTTCATAGCCTGCATCCTGAAACATAGACAAATAGCATCCTTTATTATATGGTTCCCCCGTGTACGGAACTCCGAAATTATCTATCTTTAATCGATATTTAATCCAAAACGAGCCATCTACAGGTCCAATTACAGCAGTTTTTCCTATTTCTCTGCAATAATCGTCCACTTCACCAAAAAGGACCTTTGCAACTTCTCCCAACTCGAGACTTTCAAATAGTCCCACAAAAGCCTCTTTTTTCTGCGGATATGTTGTAACAATACATCTTCCTAAAGGTTCATCCTCATGGTCTAGAACAAGAAAAGCTTGTACCCTAAAGTAATTAGAAAGACAATGGCTACCTTTCAACAAGGAGGCTTCCTCCTCCCGCCTATTGGTCAGCTCTTCTTCACTATATACCTTCTGCGGCAAATCAAGAAATTTTTTTGTCCAAACCTTTTCTCCCCCAGCAAATCTAATAACCCTCATGACAATTACTTTACAGCTCCTTCTTTAACCTTCACTTAATCGCATCTACAGCCAACCTGCCCTCAACTTTAGTTTCCTCTAGCTATTCAAACCTCTCTATGTTATCTTTTTCATTAATAATTTCCACGGTTCCTTCCTCGCCGTTAATTTTAATGCGGTCCCCTGTTTTGACAATTTCCATGATTCCGGCAACCCCAACCACCGAAGGTTTCTTCAGCTCTCTAGTTATTATTGCCGTATGAGAAAGTATTGAACCTCTTTGAGTTACAATTCCACTTGCATTTTTAATCAAAAACACCCATCCTGGATCAGTAGTATCTGCTATCAAAATTTTCCCTCTCGCATCAATTTCCAAGGAAGGATTTTCTATTACTATGGCTTCGCCAGAAACTGTGCCTTTAGAAGAGGGAACTCCATTAAAAACCCTCTCTTTCTCAGTTCTCTTCGCCCTTTCCAAGTTCATAACTTTCTTATTTATAACTTTATTGCGGAATACAAGCCTACCATAGCTAGGCAGTTTTTTATATCCGCCATACTCTAATTTTCTGCTAGCTATCAGTTCCTTAACAGACTCACCTTCTTCGCAACAAGTTTCTATCTCTTCCAGGTATAACCAGAAAATATCATTTATGCATTCAATTTTTTCCGCCTCAAATAAATTCCTACCTACCTTCAGCAGGATTTCTCTCACAAATCCAAATAGTCTGGTTCTATTCATTCTAGAAAGTTCTCTATTATATATACCTTTCTTTGCTCTAGCGAGAAAATAAGGATCCTTTATCTCCAGGTTATCTAGCTCTAATTCTCCAACCTCTTTATTTTCCATTACCTCATCTTTAGAAAAGGATTCCCCAAAGGAATTAGCTATATATTGGTCAAGGATTTCTGGGTTAGAGTTCATAGTCTTAGTTTCTAGTTTTAATTCTTCAAATGATCTATCCCCGTATGATTCTAGGTACTCTTTTCGCCCTTTCATATATTCTTCACTTTTCATTCCAAAAACTTTAGCTGTGGTAGCTAGCTTTTCTAATGCTTTCACAGGTTTCAAACTTTCTATCATTTGGACATCGCCTATTTGAAGTCCATATTTTTTCTTTGCTATAGCAGTATAAATGAAAGCATACATATCATTAACTAAAGTTATCCCCCACCTTTGCCCTATGGTATCCCTTGCTTCTTTATAGAGTTTTAGCAGTTCCATATTATCTTTTGTATTAACTAGCTCTTCTTTATACTTAGGAAAGACTTCTAAAAAATACTGGTTCAGCTTCTCCATTTCTCTAGGAGTCCTAATCATCATCCTTCCAAAGTTAAAGCCTATTTTCACTTTCGTAAATAAGGTTGCTTTAACCTTGTCTGTAAAACCTACCTGCTTCTCATTGACTCCCAGCATTTCCTGCCATATAGTAATAATCTTCTTAGAAAAAGGAAGCACCTTTAACAACGAATACCAGTTGCTAATTTGATAGTACATTCTTCCATTTGCCGCTGTTACCATTACTTTAAAAGTTGCTTCAAGGGATTCTAAAGTTTTACCCCGACCTGCCAAAATTTCAACACAACTTTTAAAAGCCTGATAATAAACCACCTTTGCGAAACTTTCAGTTGCAGGCAATGAAATTCCAGGATAGCTTTCAGAAATATTGCTATTATCCAGCACAATGTCCCTTCCCTCTTCTATCGTGGTAATTGGCCTTGCTTGCAAAATAAAAATTTCACCTTTTTTTGTGCTTAGCTCTATATCCATATATGTTCCAAATACTTCTTGAATCTTCTCCCCTATAGAAAAAATTTCTTCTATAAAATTCTTCTCCAGCGTAGGTGATTCTCCTTGTCTTTCATAATAAAAAGCCTTATCATCTTTATTCCAGTAATATGTGGTGGTGTCTACCCTGTCTTCTACTACTCCAGTTCCTAGACCTAAGCCTACAACTAATACAGCTTCATTTAATTGTCCCTGTGGATTTCCAGTAAATAGCACCGCAGAGCACTCTGCTTCTACCATTTCTTGAACAATTATTTTCATTTCTCCTTCTAGCTTGAAGCTTTCTCTTCCTGGCAAATAGTCTTCAACCTTTTCTTTGCTTTTCCTAACTTGCTCCACAGCCACAGGAACAGATTCTCTTGCCACATTTAGTATTGACTGAAACTGGCCAGCAAAAGACTGCCCTTCCCTATCTTCTCTAGAAAAAGAGCTTCGCACTGCAAAAAGATTCCCGCTAAGTGAAGTTATATCAACCTCTCCATTTGATTCAACTACAATAAATGAAGGAACATTAAATCCATTATATTTTAGTATTTCTAAATTCCTACTCTTAATACGATTTCTCCTTTTCCTCTAAACCACTACTGCCCCTATAATTAGGAAAACAGGTATGGTAATTAGCATTAGGCTTTCTTGAATATATGTGTACCTTTCCACCTTAGCAACTAGCTTGAAGGCCTCAGGATTTTTCTTAAATTTGCTAAATAAGACAGTTATCCAAATACTATTACCTATAAGCAATATTACGGAAAATATATTTAAATTCCAAACCAAAATAATGTTTGTAATTATATCAATCCAAGTGAGAACCAAGATAAAATTAACTGCCTTTTTATACCCAAACAACATTGAATATGTTACATACTCATTTTCATCCTTTGGCGCTCTTACCTTCCTTGAGATTTCCCAAATTAAAGCAGGGAAATATAGAGTGAAGAGAACTAGCACATTGTATATACTAAATACTGGCAGGTCATATTTTATTACCGTAAAAGAAATGATATATAGGTTTAAAATAAGTTGAACTGGATTATGGGTTACCAATGCAAGCGGCAAACTTTTCTGGATTTTATGTTTCTTAAAAAACCAAATTGCCATCAATGAGCCATAAATATATAGAAATAGGAAAAACGCAAAATTATTCATAAAGATGAAATTTAATATTGCAGTTACACATATTAATGCGATTACGAAAATTCGTAGGTCTTTTTTCTTTACCCTTCCTGATGGCAATGGCCTATGGGCGAACAGCCTACAGTCGTGCTCATAGTCCTTAAAATCATCAGCTATCCTTAACCAAAGTAAAAAACTG
The DNA here is from genome assembly GCA_964370075.1 of uncultured Oscillospiraceae bacterium. Lineage (GTDB taxonomy): Bacteria > Bacillota > Clostridia > Peptostreptococcales > Anaerovoracaceae > CAYJHC01. Next base: position 14,842 of record CAYJHC010000020.1, read on the forward strand.
AATACTGTAAATCCTCCAATTATTTCGGGAATCCCTATAGAAAACTCTGTAATCCCATTATTAAGGAGAAGAATAAAATATATCTCCCCAAACACAATAAACCCTAGAAAGAGTCTTGGTATAATCGGGTACATTTCTTTAAAATATATATTTAACCGTTTAAGCATCTTCCCACCTTTTCACCAACTGAAACCTTTGTTTCAATTCCACTTGTCGACATCTCCATTATATCCTCATCTATCTTTATTGAGCCCTTAGCAAAAAGCTGTACAATAGTTGATCCCCCATATTCGAAGCGGCCTTTCTCTTCCATAAAACTAACAAGGCCTGAAGTTTTATAGTTGCAAATTTTTCCCACAAGCATAGCACCTATCTCCACCTGAGTCACTTTTCCAAAGTTTTCAGTTTCCATAATAGTTACTTCCCTTGCATTCCTAAAATACACTTCCTTACTGCCCTTAATTGGGCGAACTGTATTTAATCGACCTTTAATCTTCCAACTTTTTTCTAAGGTACCATTATCAATATATGAATACCTATGATAGTCTCCTAGCGTTAGTCTGTATACCAAACAGTATCCTAGAGCAAAATCTGTCCCCTCTTTCTCTCCTAATAATTCTCCTATGGCATATCTAGTATTTTTCACTGGGATAGTTAGGTCTTCATCTATTTCATACACCAAAAGCCTGCTATCAGCTGGTGATATCAACTCCCCTTTTATCGCTTGTGAAGTTCGAACTTCTTGCCTAGAAAAATATTGATTAAAATTTTTATATCTACATATTTCTCCAGTATCCCCTGGTTTATTATCTAGGTTCTTATCACCTTTTGCCTTAAGCCCTGTTTTTCTTTCTAGGTCTATAACTTTCTTTATTTTTTTCTTAGAAAAAGGACTTCTATAATATATCCCTCCTAAAAAAGAAAACCACCTTCTCGAAAAAATAGCCTTCAAGAGCACTCTTCCTAATGTTGTGGTATATAAGAATTTTAATTTTTCTTCAGAAGGAGAGTTTTCCGTAATGTAAGTTCCTTCTTTCCTATCCCAATATTTACGCATTCCGCTTCCTTCTTTTCTCTCCGACATTTCCACAATCACCCAATTGCCAACTCCAAGGAAAACCACAGGTTAGCCTATATTAGTTCAGCTCTTTTCTAAATTTGTATTTTAACGCTATATTATCAAAATCCCTGTTCCCACCCCTATTGCTAACAAAGCAAAAAATCCGTAGGCCAAACCTCTAGGCTTTTTGATTTTTACGTTTACTATAAAAGCTATTCCAATAAATAGGTAAACGGGAACTAATCCCATCAACACAAATATCTGAGGACTTATCAGGTGCAATAAATAATAAACAGGAAGTATTAGGGCTGCATATGTTACTGGTAAACCTTGAAAATATCCTTTAGCGCCTTCTTCTACTGTAACAACATTAAACCAAGCTAATCTTATGATTCCCGCTATAACATAAAAAATCCCAATTGAGCCACTTACCCCTAAGGTCGAAAAGCCTATTACGCAGGGAAGTGCTAAAAAGCCTATAACATCAGCCAAAGAATCTAGTTGAATTCCAAAGGCTTTTGCCCTATCACTTCTTTCACATTTTCTTGCAATTACTCCGTCAAAAAGATCGCAGATTCCAGCCAAGATTAAGCATAAAAAAGCAATTCTTAATTCTCCTTCTATTGCCATCCACATTCCTGTTATGCTAATACTTATACCTATATATGTCAGTATTACCGACTTGTTATATTCACCTATCAATTAATTAACCTTCCTTTTCTAGTAATGATTTTCATCTTTGCCAACAATTTTCTCTAACTCTTTTCCCTAATATATCTATTTTGGCACTTAATTCTTCAACTATTGTTTAAATAATCTTCAATTTAGCGTTTATATTTTATTTAAGCACTGCAATTAATCCGACCCTGCCGATACGGAAAATAAACTTAACTAGATATTCTTTCGAATTTTCAATCTACATAGAATCAAATTCACTAATATATGAGTTATACCCCCTAGGAGAATGTACATAAAAACTTCTATTATACTTATCCTAGCCAAAATACCTAGCGCTATGCCTATTCCCACAATAGAATCAAACTGGTCTATCACAAAAAATATTTTCCCCTTTATTCCTACATCTGTCATTCCAGCATCGATGTTAAGCCTTCTTTTCACAAAACTATTCGGCAGTTCAAGCAAAACATATAATGCGCCAAATAGAAGCCCTACTATCCCATTATAAACAATATTATTGTTCCAGTAAGTATATAACTGGTTCAACTCATTAATCTCTGCCACATTAGAGAGAATGCCCCAGAGAATTTGCATTGCACCAGTGATTGCTATCATTCCCCAAAAACCTATCCAGGTCTTGTTTTCTCCAAAAATTGGTCTTCCATCTTTTAGGCAGCGATTACCGTCCATAGGCTTAGCATTTTTCTTATATAAGTTAGTTTTAGTAAAAATCATATTACCAATACCCCCAAGGATAACGGGCATGATAGTTACATACATATTTAGAATTGTCATTATATCACCTTTGGAATTAGAATAATGCCTTGAACAATAAAGAAACCTATACCCATAGCAAGAACACCTGCTGCTGCAATATCCTTTAATATTTTTATTTTTTCATCATACTCGGGGTTAATAATATTAGAAACGTGTTCAATTGCTGTATTTATAAGCTCTGCAGAAAATACTGACACAACAGATAGAAAGAAGATGCAATACTCTATGTAACTGCTATTTGCAATAATATTTAGCACAAAAAATATAACCCCAATTAGGGCATAGTACTTAAAGTTCTTTTCAGTTTTAATGCCAATTCTGAATCCTATAGCAGCTCTTTTTATGCTTTCTCTAAATGTTTTATTTCTCACCAGCTACCTCAATCCTTAATCTATACAGCCTAATATTCCCGTCTAATTTACTTTAGCACTTTTGGCCTTCCTCAACCAAAGACTATTAATCTTACTAGGCAACCTAGTAAAACTGCCATTTATCTAGTCTTTTCCATAATTTAGTCAAGTCTTCTCTATCTATTATCTATGAAATTCTAACAAATGTCAATTCAGCCCTTGGACAGCTAACTCCATAATATTTTTTAAAAAATTATTCCTGCAACTTTCAGTTGCCTACCACTAAAGCCTTTGTATGGAGAATTCAGGAATTTCAAATTATACAAATACCCATTACTAGGCAAGCTTCAGCTTTGGAGGTATATCAAAATTACACAAAAACAATCTACTTATAATTTTTCTTCCTTATCTTCCTTATTGACGCCTAATATTCCACCAATCATACAAAGGGTGCCCACCAAAGTTCCTATTGTAGCAGCTTCTCCTAAGAATAATATTCCTGCCACAACACCTACTACTGTAGTCCCAACTAAAACCAAGGTAGCTGCAATATGAATAGGAAGTTTAGCCAGTGCATAATTGTAGGCATAGTATGCCCAAAAAGTGCTCACAGCTCCTAAATATATTATCGGCATCAAATACTCAATATCTAAAAACACCTTTTTATAAGTTTCTACACCCTCTCCAATAATAAAGTTCAAAGAATTAAAGAATACAAGACCTACAATATTCATCATATAGGTTATTTCAAATGCCGAGTATTTTTCCGAGACTTTAGCAATAACGCCCAAATAAATTGATCCTACTACCAAGGTTGCTAGCAAGCATATATACCCTGCTATTTCTCCACCTGGGTCAAGATTCCCTCCATATAATGTAACAATTACAACTCCTACAAAGGAAATGACAATACAAAAAAATTGTAGTTTCGTAACTCTTTGTTTTAAAAATATTGCAGCAACTATAAGAGAGGCCATAGGCGCTAGAGCCAATACAATAGAAGCCTCTGTAGCTGTAGTCAGTGCAATTCCTTTTACTTCCAATGTACCATAAATACAAGGTTCGATAATTCCTACTAAAAGGAGTATCCCCATATCCTTCTTCCGATAATTAATTTTTGTTCTAGTAGCAAACATATACAGAGTCATCACTAGAACTGCAATAATCATTCTTGTTGCCATTAACTCGATCAAAGGCAGGCTATTAGTCGTATCTTTTACTACAACTATACCACCACCCCAAGCTATAGCCGCTGTTACTCCTAAGATATATGCTAAAATTGGTTTCTTCCTTCTACTCACGTCTCCTCCTTATTTTCAATTCCGAATTAGTATATCATCAAAAAGAGGCCGTTGCAACGCAGCCCCTTGCAAAATCCCTCAAGTTGCTAGCGACCCCTTTGAATATACCAATAAAAAACCCCCACATACCTAGTATCTGGGGGCACTTTATCGACGCTATCTATCAGAGCTAGCTATATTATTTTCAGAAATCGACTACATCATTCCTGGCATTCCTCCGCCCATTGGCGGCATAGGAGGCATTCCAGCATCGTCAGATTTTAATGTTACTATGCAACTTTCTGTTGTCAATAGCATAGCTGAAACAGATGCAGCATTTTCTAGAGCTGATCTTGTTACCTTAGCTGGATCAACAATTCCGCACTCTAGTAAATTCTCATATGCTTCTGTAGCAGCATTTAATCCGATTCCATTACCTCTAGATTTAACTTCTGCGATTACTACGCTTCCTTCTAGACCTGCATTTTCAGCAATCTGTCTAACTGGCTCTTCTAAAGCTCTAACTACTATGTTAGCTCCGATTTTTTCATCTCCAATTAGTGTTTCAGCGCAAGCTGCAACTGCTGGGATTGTATTTGCTAGGGCAACACCGCCACCAGAAACAATTCCCTCTTCTACTGCTGCCTTAGTTGCATTTAACGCATCTTCTATTCTAAGTTTTCTCTCTTTAAGTTCTGTCTCTGTTGCTGCTCCAACTTTGATTACTGCTACACCTCCATTTAGTTTAGCTAGTCTTTCTTGAGATTTTTCTCTATCAAAGTCTGAATCTGTTTCTGCAATAATCTTCTTGATATTTGCAATCCTAGCATCAATTTCATCTTTGTCACCAGCACCGTCAACGATTGTAGTAAACTCTTTTCCAACCTTAACTGTTGCTGCATTTCCAAGCATGTCAACTGTAGCTTCTTTTAGATCATATCCAACCTCTTCAGAAATCACAACACCACCAGTTAGTGTAGCTATATCTTCCATCATGGCTTTTCTTCTTTCTCCAAATCCTGGAGCCTTAACTGCAATACACTCAAATGTTCCTCTTAGTTTATTTACTACTAGAGTCGCTAATGCTTCACCATCCACATCTTCTGCAATGATTACTAACTTTCTTCCTTCCTTTACAACCTGCTCTAAAATAGGAAGAAGGTCTTGAATATTTGAAATTTTCTTATCTGTCAATAAGATATAAGGATTTTCATAAAGAGCTTCCATTTTTTCAGTGTCTGTTACCATATATGGCGATAAGTATCCTCTATCAAACTGCATTCCTTCTACAACATCTAAAGTAGTTCCCATCGACTTCGACTCTTCAATTGTAATTACTCCGTCATTACCTACTTTTTCCATTGCTTCAGCAATTAGTTGTCCAATTTCTTCACTATCAGAAGAAACTGCCGCAACCTGAGTTATGCTATCCTTATCTACTACTGCCTTCGCATTATTCTTGATCTCCTCAACTGCAACATCTACCGCAGCCTTAATTCCTCTTTTTATCATCATTGGGTTAGCCCCTGCAACTACATTTTTCAATCCTTCTCTTACGATTGACTGTGCAAGAAGAGTAGCTGTAGTAGTTCCATCGCCAGCAACGTCATTTGTCTTAGTCGCTACTTCTTTAACCAATTGAGCTCCCATGTTTTCTACTGGATCTTCCAGTTCAATATGCTTTGCAATTGTTACTCCGTCATTAGTAATTAGTGGAGAACCATAACTACTTTCTATTAGAACATTTCTTCCTTTTGGTCCTAATGTAATCTTAACTGTATTAGCAAGCTGATCTACTCCTGCTTGTAATTTTTTTCTTGCATCTTCACTATAGTAAATATCTTTTGCCATTTTTAGTCTCCTTTATTTTATAACTTATATTTTATTCCCTTATTCTTTTTACTTCTTCGCCAAATTTTGTATTCTAAAATATTTATTTATCTATTTTAGCTAGAATATCTCTTTGAGAAAGGATTGTATACTCTTCACCTTCGTACTTGACTCCAGTGCCTGCATACTGTGCGAAAATTACTACATCACCTTCTGCTAATTCCATTGGCTCCTCTTCAGTTCCTGGCCCAACAGCCAAAACATTAGCCATTTGAGGTTGCTCTTTTGCTTGCCCTGGAAGAACTATTCCACTAGCAGTTTTTTCCTCTGCTTCTAATCTTTTAATTACAACTCTTGTTCCTAACGGTTTAATTCCAAAACTCATTTCGCCCTCCTATTTTGTTATGATTTATTTTTTTCTTTTTGTTAGCACTCTTGCTTTATGAGTGCTAACTCTATTTTACTATTTTTTTCCTTACTGTCAATAGCATATCCAAATTTTCTTTTTAATTTTTTCATAGATTTGCTTATAGCTTTGCTTAATTCTTATTTCATCAACGCTAAAAGTTTCTTTTGTCAGCAGCTTCTCTTACCTTATAACGATTTATAGCGATATTCCTGTGCCACTATCTATAATCATATCCACTGCTTTGCCATAGGGATTAGCCACTTAGGGCTTTTCTCACCCCTAGTTTATCCATGCCAAGACACTATCTATATTAAGCCAATACTTTTCTCTCTTTTTTTCTTCAGACTTAATTAACTCCAATTCTTCCTCTAAGACTTTAATCTCTGCTGTTTCTGCTGCTATAAGAGCATCTAAATTTTCCTGCTGTATTACTGCAGCATCGTCATATAACGCTGCCATCTGCTTCACTACCTTGTCATCCCATTGTGTACTGGTAGCATATCTAGCATTAACTGCAGTAGCTGTAGTCCCACTATATAGGCTGCCGCTAGGGTGTAAATAATTACTCCCTAGACCTTCAGCAACTGCCATAATATTATCTTCTTTAGAAGCATATCCACTAGTTCCGTATCCAAACATATTGTTAGGCCTAAAGTTAATTGTTCCCCATGCACTTTCTAAGGCTGCTATACTTACGAGAAAAAGCGCATTTACATCGTGAGTTTTTTCTGCCTCAATAAATGCATCTTCTAGACCTACAGTTCCCCCTTGCAATAATGGCGCTAACTCTTCAGCCGTAACCCCACTTGGTTGAGATAAGTCCATTTCCCAAATTTCACTATGAGTAATAACGTCTACTTCCTTTTCCATTGCATCTAGCGCTTGATCTGCTATCTCTATTTCTTTCTCTAGCTCTGCAACCTGCCTCTCATATTCTTTTATTGCTTTGGCTTCTTCAACTCCTTGTTGGCCTATAATCACACCAGCGCCTACCATAACCAGTACTGCTGCAAGGCTGCCTATGGCCACAAAATATCTTTTCTTTATCCCTCCTAAGAATTTTACATTCACTGTCTTCTTTAACGAAAAATGTTCCTTCTCACTTTTTTCAATGTTCTGCGAGGAATCTTTTACTATTTCTTCCCCTATAGCTCCGCTCTTTATGAGCTTTAGTCTCTCAATCTTTTCTTCTCTAATAAACTTATTTACTGCCAACTTAGACTTGTACATTTTCCCCTACTTTCTTATCCGCTTATCTTGATGTCATTTCCCTTCCTTCTTAATATTCAACGTCTATAAACAAAAAACCATTTACTACGTTGGCTTTATTTCAACATTTTAAATGGTTTTTATAATTAATTTTATCACAACTAGCCCTAAATTGCAAACTTCACTACCAGAGCCTTCTTTCAGTAAAACAAGGCCTTCCTTAGAAAATAGTAGATAAGGATTCACACATATCTACTATTTTGCAATTAGTGGTTATTTAAACTTGGCTTTCCTTAAGTTTAGCTGTAGTTGTGATTTCCTCCCCATCTCTCTGTATTTCTAGTTCTATTTTTTCACCAGGTTCTTTCTTAGAAATAATCGACTGTACGTCAGCAGCAGTTTCAACCTGATCACCATCAACTACCACCAACCTATCTCCTACTTGAAGACCTGCTTCTTCAGCAGCAGATCCTGCAGTTATTTCACCAATATATACTCCTGCTTCTGCAACTCCATATCTACTTGCACTTTCTTGATCTAAAATATCAATCATACCGATTCCAAGTATAGCTTTTCCTGTAACATATCCCTCTTCAATTATTGATTCAGTAACAGATTTAACTTGATCTATTGGAATTGCAAATCCCAATCCCTCAACTTCACTTCCTGATGATTTTGCTACTACTATCCCTATTAATTCTCCATTACCATTGAATAATCCTCCTCCTGAGTTCCCAGGGTTAATAGAGGCATCCGTTTGCAATAAATTCATTGTCTGTCCTTCAATGCTAATCTCTCTATCCAAAGAAGATATAATACCTTCTGTAACAGAACCTCCCAACTCACCTAGTGGGTTTCCTATTACAACAGCCTGTTGTCCCAACGCTACATCTTCAGAATTCCCCATTACCGCCGCGGACAATCCTTCAGCTTGAATTTTAATAACTGCCAAATCACTTTCGGCATCACTTCCTACTATCTCTCCTGAATATTCTTCGCCATCTCTGGTAGTTACAGTAATCTTTGAAGCTCCTTCAATCACATGATTGTTTGTGACAATATACCCATCTTGGCTAATAATTACTCCGCTTCCCGCGCCTTCTTCTATCATTGAAGGGTTAAACGAATTATATGTTGCTATTTCTGTTTTAATTTCTACCACTGTATCTGCACTTACTGCCGCTACCTGCTCAGTAGTTGTCCCTCCCTCACTAGAAGCAGATACGGGTTGCGCTGTAGACTGAAACAAAGTTGTACTATCTCCTAGCAAATTGACAGCTAAGGCTCCCCCTCCAAAACCAAACAACAAACTCACTATCGCAAAAGCTGCACAAACTTTTAGGAATTTTCTTCTTTCCTTCTTCTTTAGAGGCTTACTTCCTGATTTCCCTTGATTCTCTGAATCCGCAATATAAGTTGGATGCTCATTATTATTTGTAGAGTTACTTTCAAAGTCATCCCTCATTTCATTGTTCTCCTCTACTTTCGTTCCTATATCAGTAGCTGTCAAAGTATTATTAACTTCTATGAATTCATTTTCATCAGCAGCAATAGAATCCGTACCATTGGCAAAAATGAAGTTTACATTTTCACCTTCAGCAGGAGTGGTTTTTATTTCTTGTTCCTTTTCTTCTGCAAAATCTATTTCCCACCGACCATTTTCAATAGGAAGCTCTTGATTCTTATTATTTACACAAGCATCAGGCTCATTTAATCTCATATCTTCTGTCAGTTTTTCTGTTGCGTCAGGCTCATTTAATGCCATATCTTCT
>CAYJHC010000021.1:0-24174 GCA_964370075.1 uncultured Oscillospiraceae bacterium
AATCTACAGCCAGCTCGAATTGCCGCTTCTGCCATAGCTTCATTACCCTTCATTAGTTTTCTTTCTGACATACCTATTCCCTCCTATTTCTCTCTATATATGTTAATAACCCCATCTGGACACATAATCCCACAATTGCCACAACCTATGCATTCGTCCATATTAATGCACTTAATTGGCCTATAATCTTTTACATTAACTTTTTCCATATCAATTTCTAATATTTTTTTAGGACATGCGGCTATGCATAACCCGCAACCTTTACATTTGTCCTCTCTTATTTTTAAATAACCTATCCCCATCTTGGTCACCACCTTTCATTCATATTATAATATAATTTTAGATATTTTTGTAAAGTTTTTCCTATTTTTTCATTATAACTTGTGCAATTTTATTGTTTTTAATTGATATTCAATATATTTTCTATGGACTATCACAATCAGCACATTACATTACTGTTAGCTCTTTCATTTCCACTTTATTTTTCTAAATATATTAATACTTACATTTAAACCTCTCAAATATAGGCTAACACAAGTTTATCTGCAACCTATGATGACTCCCCGCCCTCTAAAATTCATAGTCAGCAGCTTCAAAATTTCACTCTTAGTCTAAAAAATTTACAAATATTAGTAATTTTTCTAAAATTATGATAGAATAGAAATAATATAGTTATCTGTTCTTTTAATGATTGGAGGCGCGATATGGATATTAAAATTTTTCCTAAACCCTTGATGGGTTCTATAACAGCAATCCCTGCTAAATCGCATTTGCACAGAGTATTAATAGCTAACTTTTTATCTGAAAAAAAGGGGTATATTGACTTACCTAGGTTTTTGAACGCTAAGGATATTGAGTCTACAAAAAGCTGCTTATCACTTATCAAAGCCTCATTAGAAAATCATGCAAATGGAGCTGCGCCCAACAGGGATCCTCTTATTTTATACTGTGGCGAAAGCGCAACTACTTTAAGGTTACTTATCCCGACTGTTTGCGCCTTAGGCTTAGATGCGATTTTTCTGGGTGAACCTCAACTACAAAAAAGACCAATCCTTCCATTATTAAATGTTTTGGCAGAAAATGGTATTAATTTTTCCTTAAATCAAGATTTGCCAGAAGAAACCGATTCCTTTATACCACTGCTTTCAAACCCTGTTCATATTTGCACTTTGTCAGGAAAACTGAACAGTGGCCAATACATAATGAAAGAAGGCGCATCATCTCAATTCATTTGTGGTTTATTATTCGCACTACCACATCTAAAAGGAGATAGCCAAATTTTAATTCCTAAACCTTTCATAGCTTCCAGCTATGTAAATCTCACCATTGATGTTTTGGCCAACTTTGGTGTCAAGGTTTCATTTGATGAAAATGATAAACATATTATTCTAAGAATTAATGGAGTTCAAAAATTTAATTCTCCTGAAGAAACTAAAATCGAAGGTGACTGGTCTAATGCAGCCTTTTGGACTGCAGCTAATTGTCTTAGCCCTAAAGAAATTACGTGTACTGGTTTGGACATGGATTCCTATCAAGGAGACAAAGCTATTTTGGATATTATTGATTTAATGACCTCAAACAACGAGGCAACTATAGACCTTACTGATTGCCCTGATCTTGCTCCAATTGTTGCTATTCTTGCAGCTACAAACAAAGGGATCTATACGATTAGTAATATCGAAAAACCTTTTGCAAAAGAATCCGATAGAATTGAAGCTTTAATCTATAACCTTGAAAAGCTAGGTGTAGACATAAAAGAAGGAAAAGAAGGGCTGATTATCACTGGCCAGAACACCCTTGGAGGCGGCGAGGTTCTTACTAGTTTTGCAGATCACCGAATAGTTATGGCTTTAGCCATTGCCTCTATCAAATGTAATGGCCCTATAGTAATAAAAAACTTCCAGGCTGTTAATAAGTCCTACCCTTCATTTTTTGAAGATTTTAAAAAGCTAGGAGGAGATTTTATACTAGTTTAACATAAATTTTTTAAATTATTTTTTCTTATTATATTAAATTTATCAAAGGAGAGCTCCCATGGGTTTATATAATTCACCAATTAATGATGTACGTAAACAAATAAACGACATTGATATAGAAATGCTAGAATTGTTCAGAAAAAGGATGAATCTTATCGAAAGTCTTTCTTATTATAAAACCTCTGTATCTGCCCCTATAGAGGATAAGGAAAGAGAATTTGATAAAATGAGACTCGCATGTAAGCAGCTTGGATCTCCTTATGAAAATTATTCTCACTTTTTTATGACAGGACTTTTTGAAGCAAGTAAAGCCTTTCAAAGAGATTTGACAAACAAGGCGAAGCAACTCTAAACTGTTATAAAAAATATCGCCTATTTAGGCGATATTTTATTATCTAAAATTTACTCCGTGGTACTTAAGATTTCATTCCCACTTTCTACCTGACTTACTTTCATGTTAACAACCTCACTTGGATCAACTTTCTCATTTAAACCAAGTAGAGTAGGGCTAATATAGAAGGTATCCAGAATTTCTCCATCCAAATTCACCTTACTATATTGATTAAAGTTATTCCCTTGAATAAAATAACTATCGCCTATTTGAACAACTTCTTCTACCGTTATGTCATTAACTCCCATCTTTAAATCTGTTTTTGTAAAAGGCATTCTACCATTATAGATATACATATTCCCATATAGAGTATCATACTGCAAAGCTAGTAGGTTTTCGGCATAGTCTTCTGTTCCCATATAGTTTTGGTGGAATGTAGTCATAACTCCCTCATGGATTCCTATCAAATCTAATACTTCCGCAGTAAGTTGATAGGCCACCTTATCGCCACCATCAAAATCATCTTGAATTCCATAGTTGCTCCATACGACATATTCCGTTTGATACATATTGCGCCCCTCTAAGGTCGAGTCATCTATACTTTCTATTGCAGGAAGATGGTCACCATAAATTACAACTACTGTCTCTTCATCATAATTACTAACTTCTTCAATTAATTCACCAACAAACTTATCCGACTCATAGCAAAGATTTACATAATGTTCATACTGCCATTTTAGGCTTTCATCAAGTTCAGTTATAACCTCTATTTCCGGATTTTCAATTATCTGAGTTTCCGAATACCTTCCATGCCCTTCAACTGCAACAGTAAACACATAATCTTTTCCCTCTGTAGAGTCTAGTGCAGCAAAAATATTTTCAGTTAATATCTCGTCTTTAGCCCAGTTCCCTTCAGTCTTTTCTACGCCTATCATATATTCTAATGAAGTAAATGTATCAAACCCTAAATTTGCATAGACTTCATTCCTTCCGTAGAAAACTCCTCTGTGATTATGTATTGCGTGAGTCCCATAACCTAACGCCTTTAGGTCATACGCGTAACTTTCTGAAACTTGATCAGCCATTATACTTTTATACGCGTACTCTCCTGGCCCAAAGAGCTTTGCACTATACCCAGTTAACAACTCAAATTCCGTGTTTGCTGTTCCCGCTCCCATAGATGGAACCGTCAATAGCCCACTTGGGTTTTCTTCTTGTAGTTGTCTATAATTTGGAATCGGATCTTTTGTAAACTCTATCCCTTCTATTGCAGTGGGGTCTATAATTGATTCTAGTTGAACAAATATAATATTCGGTCCAAGCTTTCCTGTTTCTTTTGTAGTTTGTTCAGCATGTACTGTAGTATTCAATTCTTCTTCTGTAAAAATTCCACTAATTAATTCTTCTGAATAATCCTCTGGTTTATCTACCCCTTGGTCTAACCAAGTACTTAAGAAACTATACGGTACTCCATTATCTCTATATCCATAGGCTAAGTTTGGAAAAAATGTATCCAGCGTTTCTGTTTTTATTCCTATCGCAAGGCTTCCTCCCACAAACACCCCCGCAAGAACAACTCCCGCTACTAGTTTTCGATAATTTTTAACAGTCTTTCTCTTTGGTAATTTTAAAAACAGAAAAATCAACAACCCGATCCCCACAATAAGCGAGCCTGCATACAAGATAATATCTCCAATAGCCATGTATGCAATGGTCATTTCTAAACCTTCTGGGATAGCCTGTAAGTCACTTACTGTAAAAGGGGTCATTCTTTCTGAAAGTATTATTCCGTTTGTAACTCCTATTGCTAGCCACACCATAGTCACTAGCACTATGACAAAAATTCTCCTTTTAAATATTATTGATATGGATAAAGTTCCAAATATTATAATAGTGTTAATTATAAACACAGGAAATTCACCTATAACATAATCTACTAATAATGCAAACTCCTTCCTGGCTAAAAACTCTATCAACAAATTTAATCCCACCGCCAATACAATATTAACGACCAATAAATTACTTAGATACTTATTATAAAAATTCTTTAGTTTTTCCATTCTAATCGTCTAGTCCTTTCGCAATACGCCCAAATTCTTCTATTGACAAAGTTTCTGCTCTTCGCTTTTCGTCTATTTCTACTTTTTCCAGTAAATCTTTCACTTCTTCTTTATTAAGACCATCTACTCCAATTAATGAATTACCCAAGGTTTTTCTTCTTTGCGAAAATGCCTTTTTTATGCATTGCCAAAACTTATCTTCATTTACGTCTTTTACTGGTTTTTCATCTTTTATATCCAGCCTAATTACAGCAGAATCAACTTTTGGAGGCGGATAAAACACATCTCTTGTCACTGTAAATAAATATTCTACATCACAATAGTATTGGACCGCAACTGAGATTGCGCCGTAGACCTTACTCCCCGGGCCTGACTTAAGCCTCTCTGCAACTTCTTTTTGCATCATTACAGTTATAGACTCAATAGGTGCCTGTTCTTCCAACAGTTTCATAATTATAGGGGTAGTTATGTAGTAAGGAAGATTTCCTACTATCCTAACATTCTCAAATGTCCCTGCCTCTGTAATAAGTTTATTCATGTCGACCTTTAAAACATCTTGGTTTACCACCTCTATATTTTCTAAATCCTTTAAAGTATCCTCCAAAATTGGAATTAGTTTTTTATCTATTTCTATGGCTATAACTTTCTTCGCTACTACAGCCAATTCCCTAGTTAAAACTCCAATCCCGGGGCCTATCTCAATAACTAGGTCTTCTTCTCCTATCTGAGTTCCCTCCACTATTTTATCAATAATGTTTTTGTCAGTAAGAAAATTTTGGCCTAAACTTTTAGACAACTCAAAATTATGCTTATCCTTAATAAATCTAATTTCCTTTTTTGAGTAGAGCTTTATGTCTCTATCTGTCATTATTTTTCATCCCCTCTTCTAGCCGGTCTCTTATTTCCGCCTTACTAACTTTATATAAGTTGATTTTTTCTAAAATTTGTTTACCATTTCCATATCCGAATCCAAACTCATCAGCAATTAAAACTCGTTTGCTCTTTGAATCATTTTCTCCAACTAGGCCTAACTCCCAGATATCTGCTTGGGTTAAAGGTTCTATTCTGCTTATGCTTTTATTTTTTTCCTTTTTCTCTTTGGACTTTGAAGCCCAAAGAGCTTTAGCCTTTTCTAGAGCATCAATTATATCTTCTTCTGATGCATTCTCTATACCAATATCTTTTTTTTTCTTCGCCTTATCCCTAGGCAAAAATGCCTCTTTTGCAAAAGGAAACCTATCCTTTATTCTTTTTCGAATCTGCTCCCCTGCATGGTCTGGATCTGTAAAAATAATAATTCCTACTTCATCATAAGCTTTTTCTATTTCTTTCCAGGTTGTTTTATTTATTCCATAGCCATGAGTTTCTATTGTCTTTATTCCTGCTATGTTTTTTAATCTAGCGGTATCATCTTTTCCCTCTACGACAACTATTTCCTTTAAATCTATTTCATATTTCATATCTATTCTTCCTCTGGGAGTTGGAATACAATCTCTCCTGGATTTACCATATCGAGCTTTTCTCGAGCTAGCTCCTCCATATACTCTGGATCATCTAGGCTTTTCAACTCATTATAAACACTCTGCAACTCTTCTCTAAGTGCGATATTCTCTTTTTCTAATCTATTTTTTTCAATAAGCTCTTCTACAAGCTGAATTGTTATGCCACCCATAACAATTATAATAATGCCAACCACTATCAACTGCATCATAAATCGCCTCTTATCAAAGGCTTTCTTTGAAGCTTTACTTCTTTTTTCCTCTGAAACAGTTTGTTTTCTGACAGTTTTTTTAGAACCAACCTTTCGGCTCTCTCTTGCTTCTTTGACTGCTTCCAAATCAACTACGTGTCCACGTCTTTTAAATTCCTCACTTCTACTTCTTCTTGCCATCTTACCTATTTTATTCTATAATTACTTTAGTTATATTTTTTATATGGATTCCGGCTCTAACAATATAGTTATACCGAAAATTCCAAACAAATAATCCTTCGGATTATTTATCAAATGGAGGTTATTATCTATGATTTTTTCTTTTGACAAAGAGTATAAGATTCCTAGCACGGCATCTTCTCCCTTAAGCCCTACAATAAATACAATTTCTGTGCTACAGTCTCTGGCCGCAGATCACTCTGATTTTGTCAACTATTCTCCGCAGTGGTTTTCTGATAATTCTCTTGCTTGGTTTATAATTGACTGGCATATTGTTTTTCAAGCAACCCCTAAAGAAAATAGTATTGTTAAGGGTTCTACCTGGTCAATTGCTCATCGAAGATTACAAGCTCACCGAAGTTTCATACTTACTGATGAAGATAATAATATTATATTAAAAGCCTTAACAAAATGGGCTTTAATAAACACCAACACTCGAAGACCAACTAAGCCGACTGAAGAAATGATGTCTCGATATGGAGCCGGTAAAGAGGAAATCTTCCCAAACGAAACATTTAGCCAAGAAGTTCCTAAAAGCGAAAACCTTTCATCAACAGAGTTAATATTAGTTAATGAATCGCATATCGATGTAAATAATCACCTAAACAACATTGTTTATATGGGATGGCATGAAGATTTAGTTTTAAAGTATTCTTCCAAAAATATAATTCTTTTAGACTTAAAAGTACATTATCACAAAGAAGCTTATAAAAACGATTCAATTAGGCATAATTTATTTCGTACTTCTAATTCCAGTGGATCTGACATCTATATTTCACAATTTGTAAAAAACGATAATCCTGACCATATCCACTGCCAAATAACATCCACATGGAGGTAAGCTAAGCTTACCTTTTTTTACTATCTTTATAAATTTGTTAAACTTACTATTTTTCCTATTACTTTACCGTGTCCATCCAAAATAGTTTGTGATAATTTACTTCCCTTTTTCATAGTTTCACTATTAACAAAGAAAGAATCATCTCCTAAATCGGAATTACCGTTGCAGGGTCAATTCTAGTTCCTTCAAGGTATACTTCAAAGTGTACATGTGGCCCAGTGGAGTATCCAGTACTCCCGACCTTTGCAATTTGTTGTCCTTGGTAAACATCATCTCCAACGTTCACCAGAATTTCACTACAGTGCGCGTATAATGTGGAATTGCCATTTCCATGTGCTATTTCCACCTTTAATCCATAGGACCCATCATAAGCTGCATATGTTACAGTTCCGCCATCAGATGCTAATATTGGAGATCCTGTTGGCCCTGCCAAGTCAACGCCATTATGGAAGGTACCCCATCTTGGTCCATAAGGAGATGAAACGCTTCCAGCTGCAAAAGGATTAATAAAGGTTCCACTAGCTACAGTTGCCGGTAAGGCTCTAGTTCCTACTGTAACTACCTTATTAACTGGTTCCTTAATTACAGTCTTTGATTTAATTTCTTCATCTACAATCTCCCCGTTTACAAAAGTAATTTTTGCTGATACCTTTTCTTCGCCATTTTCTCCCTCTTGTGAAACTTCTTCTGTATCAAGGAACATACTATTGTCTTCAGTGGTCTTTGTTTCAAATGGAATTTCTCTCATTGTTTCAACATTTGCAACAACTTCAACATGTACTATAGGTTCCTTTTTTACTATATTTAAGGTCTCTCCAACTACCAAGTTATCTATATCTACCTCTGGGTTCTCCTCTTCAATTTTTTCTTCACTTACATCAACTGATTCCGAAATCGATTTAACAGTATCACCTTCTGCTACTACATAGCCTTCTTCTACTGGGACTCCCTCGATAATTTCAGCCTTAGCCTCGTCTTTGCTCCTAATACTTCCTAATTTAACTTCCGCCTCTCCTACTTCTACGTTCTCTCTAAATTTAACGCTTTCATAATCATATCCTGAAGTAGGTACAGTATAATCTGCAAGTAATTCTTCAATTATTTCCTCTGCTTCTTTTTCCGAGCCTACAACACTTGTTCTTTTTCCATCAACAAAGATGCCATACCCTACCACTGTAATATCTTCCATATATGTTAATGTAGTTAAAACTTCATCAGGACTTTGAACATGAACTCCTGAAGTTACAACTCTCCTGAACTCAATCCCCGAAGAGTCATTTGTGGATAACTGTATATTTGCATCATATTCATCTGTTAACTGACTATTAACAACCTCCATTATCTCAGTCACATCCTGTTGTTCTTCAACCACTCCTAAAACCTTGCCATTGAAAGAATACTCGTATGCTGTAACTACATTAAATGCACCCATAATAATCATACCTGCTACAAACATTGCCAATGTAGACCCAACAATCTGTTTCCTTCTCGTCCCATTTAAAAATTCTAAGTTTTCCATCCTTTTATGGAATGTTCTCAATCTTTTTCTCGCAAGCCTCCATCTAGTGTCATAAAAACTATCTAAAGAAGAAACCAAATTTGCTGCATTGTTAGAAATCCTTGTTTCTTTGGAGCTAATACTCTTTGCAAATTTCCTACTCGTTTTTCTTAATAAAAATCTTTCTATTTCAAGTTTTTTATGCGCAAATGCAAATGGTGCTATAATTTTATTTTTTAAAATCAAAAAGAATTTTTTTCTTGCCCTTTCTTTTCTAGCTTTTTCTCTTACAGCTCTTCTCTCTCTACTTATTGCACCAAACTTCTCTACTTTATTTACGGAGTCTATTTGCTTTGGTTTTTTTGCCATTCCTCTACCTCCCTTTGCTTTTCTAGATAGCAGGAACATTTGCTTTTATCCTCTCTCTGTCCCGTATCATTGCACTCTAGGCATTTATATTTCACAACATCATAATCAATAGGAATGTTATTTTTAGTTAGTAAAATTTTTCTTTTCTCTTCACACTCTGCTATCTTCATATTTATGTTATCTATTTTTTCCAACTTATCTGCCCCTCCATTCAAGGAGAGACTTAATATGTCCGTACGAAATTGAATTATCTCTTCTTTTATTTGTTCTAGCTCTGGAAGTTTACTCTCTACTTCTGCCTTAATTTCTAGAACAATATTTTCAGCTTCATTTCTAGCTTTTGCATAAAGCCATTCTATGTTATTCCCCCTAGCTATTTTAGTATTTCGCTCTTCATCCTTTCCTTGATTGTTTATAATAGAATCCAAGTACTTAATACTAGGGTTATGGGCTGATACTGTTTTCGTTGTTGCTTCTAGTACTTCTTGTAGGCTTAGCCCCTTTTCATTTAGCCATTTATCCATTATTTCAGCTTCTGGCTCCGTTGCATTTCTAAATAAGCCTAAAGCCTTCAAAATCCTTTTGTGGTTATGGTTTCTTTTATCAGTTCTTTCCAAATGCTCTTCAACATCCAATGTTGTTTTAAACCCTCTTGACGTCCAGTCTTTTACGATACTAGCCACATAGTTTATATTGTCTTTTCCTTGGCTCATTGCCTGAGCGTATGCGCTAACAATTATCTCAGGGGCAGCATGAAACTCCTTAATCCATTCTTGAATTTTAAGAGCATCATTAGGGGTAATTGGTTTTTTTATGATTTTTTCAATTGTATCATACATATCTCTTAAACCCTTATTGTCCAAGAGTTCTACTGGCTTGCTTTCTTTTTTTTCAACAGGAGCTTCTTTTTTGCTGCTCCCGAAAACTTTATTTTTTAAAGATACAATTACGATATCCCCATTAACTCTCTTTAAAGCTCCATATTCTTCCCAGTATATAAGTGCTTTTTCTATATCATCCTCTGACAGTTTAAGTATTTTAGCAATTTCCTCATTTGAGTGTTCTACTTCTGTTTCTGCGTACATTGAAACAACCAAAAAAACTTTTACGTAATCTCCTGGCGCAGTGGCAATATATTCATTTACAAAAATATTCTCAATTTTTGTATCCGTCAGAAAAACATTATCTGGTTTTTCTTTTAAAAATGTCATTCATTAACCTTTCTATTAAAAAGAAACATCTTGTGAAGCAAAATAGCTTTTATCCAAATTGTCAAATCTTGTACTTTCTGAATCCCATCGAATATAAGCCGTTCCAATTGGGCCATTTCGGTTCTTTGCAACAATAATCTCACAAAGTTCTTGAGGCTGCTCCTTATCGTAAACCCAATCTCTATATACAAATAGTACTTTATCTGCATCTTGCTCAATTGCTCCAGAATCTCTTAAATCCGCTAATCCTGGTCTGTGGTCAGTTCTCCCTTCAGTCCCTCTAGTAAGCTGAGATAGAATTATTACAGGGCAGTCTATCTCTCTTGCAAGTTGCTTCGTCCCTTTAGAAATTACTGTTGTATCTTCCGTTCTGCTTTTACTCTCTTTTTCGGGATTTAATAACTGCAGATAGTCGATTATAATTAAGTCTAATCCTTCAGTAGCCTTTTTCTTCCTGCATAAATTTTTTATATGTGATAACGTTGCAGAAGAAGTATCATCTATGTATACTGAACTATTGCTCCCTTCTTCTACAGCAACAGCAAGTTTCCCCCAATCTTCTGGTTCCAGACTTCCTTGTTTTAATTTTTTTCCATCTATCTTTGATGAAATTGTAAGCAACCTTTCTCCTAATTGGGTCGCTGGCATCTCAATACTAAAAATTACTACTTTTTTGCCTTTTAAGGCTGCGTTCCGCGCTACATTTAGTGCAAATGCCGTTTTACCCATAGAAGGCCTTGCTGCGAGTACAACCATCTCACTATTTTGAAATCCACCAGTCATGTCGTCCAGATCGTAGTAGCCACTAGGTACCCCTAATAGTTGCCCTTTATTCTTGCTTCTTGTATTAATCATAGTAATATTTTCATGAAGCACATCCCTGAGAGCTTGTAATCCTATAGAATTTTTTTTCTGTGATATCTCAAAAATTTCCCTCTCTGCATACTCTAGTACCCCCGCAGGATCTGCGTCGGAAGAATATCCTTGTTCCACTATCGCGCTTGCAACTTTAATAACCTTCCTTAAGTCGGAAGCTTCTCTAATCATATTCGCATAAGCCTCAGCGTTACTTATAAAAAACTGGGCTGAACTTAAGTGTCTTAAATACTCGTTTCCCCCAACTTTATCTAAAACCTCCCTTTTGCTTAAATCATTGCCAACGGTCAGAAGATCAACCGGCTCACTTTTTCTTTCGAGATTTTTAATTGAAATGTAGATTTCCTTATGTTTTTGAAAATAAAAATCATCTTCACTTATTATATTTGAAATGTCGTAAAAAACATCTTGATCTACCAAAATTGCACCCAACACAGACATTTCTGCCTCTTCTTTGTAGGGAGGGATTTTTGCTGAATTTGTATTCTCTATATCCACGACGTTACCTTTCTACACTCTTTCTATTTTATATACTATCTCTTAAAATTAATATGGGAATCCTTCTTAAGCTTTATCAAAAATATAATAATTATATTCTTTTCTCTTTCTTAAAGTTAAAGAGACTATCTGGTTTGTTTTAACTAAATTGAAATATATACCTGCTCTTACAGTTTCAAAAAATTACATAATGTATTTGCCGTTCCTAATTTTCTCCTTATTTATCTACTGGCAAAACTTCTATTTTTAGATTTGCAGAAATTTCTGTATATACTTTTATCGGAACCTGGTATTCTCCTGCATTTTTTATCGGAGCATCTAGTACAATTTTTTTCTTGTCTATTTCTATACTATGTTGCTTCTTTAAGTTTTCACTAATATCTTTCGACGTAATCGACCCGAAAACTTTTCCGCCTTCCCCCATCTTCGTATAAATTACAACCTTTAAAGATTCTAAAACTTCTACAGTTTTTTTTGCTTCAGCAATAGCCTCTTCCTTTTTCTTTTCATCTAAAGCTTTTTGCTTATTATGAACATTAATGTTTCCCGCACTTCCTTCTTTTGCAAGGCCTTTTGGAATAAGCATATTTCGTGCATAGCCATCACTTACTTCTACTACATCTCCCTTTTTCCCTGTTCCCTTAACGTCTTTCATTAAAATTACTTTCATTTTTTCCTTCTTTCCATATTTTTCTACTATGTATTGAACCTTTAATTTTTATTTTCATTATTTATCCTGCAAAGCTTATTTAACATCTCAATTCTTTTTTAGTCAATATAGTTTTCTCTTAAATCCTTTTTGCGTATAACACCTCAGAATTAAACAATCCTTGTAGGTAGCTTACGCCTAAGATTTGAGTATTTCGTGTTTTTCTATATGTTCTAGAATCTCATCAATTATTTGATAAGGAGGTTTGTCTGTTTGGGTTCCTGCCGTAGTATAATGACCTCCTCCATTGAAAGCTTCCATTATGGTCTGAATATTAATCTCTCCTAAGGATCTTCCGCTAACCATAGTTTCACCTTTTTCATCTTTTCCTGCAACAAAGCTTGCTTTAACTCCTTCTATGGTAAGTAACTCATCAGCAACTTGAGAGTTAATTACTTGAGCATCTCTATTGAAGCCTTCACAAATTGATGTAGCAATACCATTCTCTGTTACAATTGCGCTTGCCGTAGCCATGGCTTTTGATTTAAACATATCATAAGATATTTGAAAATACCTTTTAACCACCGTTGGATCCGCACCTTTTTCTTTTAACCAGCCTGCTGCACTTAATGTTCTTGTTCCAGTTTTTACAGAAAATCTATTGGTATCCATAAATATCCCTGCTAGCAATGCTTCCGCTTCCAGCTTAGTAACATTGTCTCCACTGTACTCTAACATTTCTACCACAAGTTCAGATGCTGAAGAAGCCGCTGGCTCAGTATATGCAATTGTTGTTTTCGAAATGGCCTGCTCTCCTTTTCTGTGATGATCAATCACCACTATGCGCCCTACTTTTTCTAAAAGTTCTGGGCATTCAGTCATACTCGGCCTATTCACATCGACTACAATTAACATTGTGTTCTTTTTGATTATGCTCAAAGCTTTTTCTTTATTGATAAATCTATATTCTTCAGAATCTTTAGCCTTACTATATAACATGTTTAGGCTTTCGCCTGGATTGTCTAAAAGTATATATGTTTCTTTTTTTATTGGCCTAACCATCCTATGAACCCCAAGGGAAGCTCCAAAAGAATCCATATCAGGATACTTATGCCCCATAATTATTACATTTCTAGAACTATCTACTAAAGCTTTTAGAGCAGCCGCAATTATTCTTGATTTTCCTTTATTCCGATTGCCTACACTTTCACTTTGACCCCCAAAATAACAAATGGTTTCTCCTTGCTTAATTACTGCTTGATCTCCACCTCTCCCTAACGCAAGATCTAACGCTTCATCAGCAAATGTCTCAGCTTCAGTTAAGTCTTGATTTCCAATTCCAATTCCTATACTAAGAGTTACAGGAAAATCTTCCTCTGTATTTATTGATTTTATTTCCTCTAATATTGGAAAGTCTTCATTCATTTCTTCATCTATGTATTGCTTTTCTAGCATGAAAAAGTATAAATTGGATTTAAGCTTTCCTACTACAGCTTTCAGTCTTTTCCCATAAGCCCTAACTCTTGCTTCGATTTGGTTTTTCACTTCCCCAGAGCTGCTACTGTTTCCTACTATATCTTCATAGTTATCCACATGCACCATTGCTATACAACCTTGTTTTTTCTTCAGCTCTTCTTTCGTGTTATTCTCTTCTGTATTCTCAATAAAAAAAAGTCTGATTTCCTCTTCCTCTACCTTTTCTACCAGTATTTTAAAAGTTTTGTCCGAAGTTTTTATCTCAATTTTTTCTTCTCTATTTTTTTTAGCAACATAATCATTGTAGTAAATTCCAGTCAATGCAAATATATCCGCCTCAACTATGTCTCCATAAAGGAAAACATCCTTAATGCGCTCATTTGCCCATGTAATTTTTCCACTAGCGCCTACCTTGCAGATTGGCACGGGAGTAAGTTCTCTATTATAAGTATTTTCTTTATTTTCAATATTATCCATACTATATATTTACCCCTTTCACTTTCTTTTACTCAAAGCACACTTTTGCCAAATACTATTTCCTCAAAGCCCTTCCTCAAATTCCTCTTTGCGTAACTTTCAGCCACTTTAAAACACCCTATAAATAATCAATTTCAAGTTTACTAAAGATTATTTATATTAGCTTGCTAATATAAATTCGCTACCTGCCATTGTGAAGCAAAGCTGAACAATACTGGCAGAGCATACAACCTTATAAATAATCAATTTCAAGTTTACTAAAGATTATTTATATAACCTTTATTCTTCTTCTTAACCCTACAATTGACTCTGCTATCCCTAGTAAAGTTAATACCATACTACCAAAAGGCAGAATATAAATAACAATTCCAGCAATTATAGCAACAGCGCCTGGCGACCTTTTCGCCATTAGGAAGGTTACGACTACCGCCATGCCTTGGAGTGCAAAGACAAATCTAATAAGTAAAGATACATTTATATAAACGGTCCCACCAACTTCACCTAGTGTAAAACTTCCTATTATCGATAGAATAAAAATTATTAGCATTGCAGAAAAAAATTCTCTTTTCAATGTAAAATCTTTAATCGGAACAATTTCTTGAAGCTTACCATATCCCCTTTTATTCTTACCTATGCTATAACAGATCTTATACTCAATAAAAGTTATTATAATACTCCAAATAACTACAGTCGCTGGCATTACTATTAGCATAGTTTCAATTGCATTGTTAAATAGATTTCCTGCTTCTTCTAGAGAGGTGCCCCCTACTTGGGTTAATCCGCTTTTTTCTAGGGTACTCATCATTACATCTACATTGGCTTTAAAGTCCTTTTCAATAAAGCCACCTTGGATCCTATCCACAACTAAGACTCCCATAGCCGCAACCAAATTAACAACAATAGCCTTTTTGACAACTTCTCCAGGCATTGCCTTCCTATGTAGTCCAGTAAGAATTATTCCTAGGGGAATTAATAGGGTGAGCAAAAAAATCAAATTCAAATATATCATAGTTCCTCTTTTCTACAACCATAGCCATTTATTATACCACAAATCACCTTTTCACGCAAATTTCCAAAAGAAATTCACATACACTTTCGCTCAAATTTCAACGTCACAAGACTATTGCCAATATGTGCTATATGTCGTTAATGCAAAGCAAAATACAATAAAGGCCATCAATCTAAAATTCATACAAAATATTATTTTTAACTCAAAAAGAACTAAATTCGCTGTAAAATACAGTTCTGACGCTTTATTCAACGAACTAACCTCTCTTGCTAATCCACAGACATAAAAACGCACCCTTTCGGGTGCAAAAACTTACGGAGCCCTTAACACAAAGTCTCCTACTCCTATCTCATCAATCCAAACATTTGAATCTTTGGCAGTTCTATAGGACGCCAGGGCGACCTCTCCAGTTGTTGAATTTAAATGTACAACAAAACTGGTTGACTGACCCGCCTTAGACTTTGCTTCGCCTAATTTACCTATATATCCTCTCGCCCCCCAGTCTGTATATTCTTCCACATCCACACGTAATGTTTCTAATAACATTTTATTAAAATGTTCCTTTTGAGCTTCAGTTTGATCATTGCGCCCAAGGCATTTAACCCCAGGTTCACTTTTCAAAACCGAATTTCTCCCCCCTTCTAAGGGGTATCGAAGCAATATGGTTCCAAGCCTATCAGCCGGGGCTGTTTCTGGTCCTGTGTTCCAAAGAATCTCTACTAATGTATCCGAAGGAACTCCACTCTGAGGATCTGCCATTGCCACCTGAGCTGCACGAATAATATTTGACGCAGTTTGTAAATCAGCTGTTCGGCGAGCTTTCTCTATATATCCTGTAATCGTTGGAATTGCAACAGCAGCTAATATTGCAAGAATTGCTATCACAATAATAACCTCCATTAAAGTAAACCCCTTAATTTTATTGTTTTTTTTGCTCATCATTTCTCCATAATCAAAAAACAAATAACAAATAACAGCGTGAATAATAAGGTTAGTATTTATGCTATTCGTTTTGCCAACTTTATTTGTCACTTTCCTTAGGGACGTTCATTTTCCCTTATCTACTCTCTTATAAATTCTATCCTAACCTATATTATCATCTTCCAGAACCAATCACAATATCATTGCACCTAATTTATTATTTACTTGATTTCCCAACCAATTATGGTATACTTTTTTTCAGTACCCATAATATTGATATATTTTGTTTTTACATTTTAAGACTTCCCTAGACATGTCCATAATTTACTAGTCAAAATATATTAGTTGGAAATTTGAGCATCAGATTTGGAGGATAAATGAGCAACACGAATACTATACAAAAAATTAAAATTAAAGATTTGAAAAAAAAGGCCGTAAAGTTCTAAAGTCCCATTATCTAATATTGTTGATGGCCTGCCTATTTGCAGCCTTACTCGGAACCGAATTCTCCCACAGCTTAGAAGTCACCAGAATAAATACCGATGATATTATGCACTTCATTAACTTACCAACCTTCATACAAGACGGTATTCATTCTGTCTTTAGCTTAGAAGGCGGCGCCCTTTCTAGTATTATCACCGGAGTTTCATCTGGTTCAATTTTCGCCTCAATGTTTATGGGAATAAGTTCTATATTAAATTCAGAAGTTATTGCCTTTGTTGTTTTTGTAATCTTAGTCTTACTGGGAACTTTCTTTTTCTTCTTTTTCATACTAAACCCATTTAGTGTTATTTCCCGCAGAATATTCTTAGAGGCAAGAAGATACAAAAAAGTATCCAGTCAAAGATTTCTCTTTTTGCTTCCTATCAAGAAAGTCACCAATGTATCTTGCGTAATGTTTACAGTGTTTTTTTACAAATTCCTATGGTCCTTTGTTTTTATTATAGGCGGTATAATCAAGCATTATTCTTATTATTTGGTTCCATATATTCTCGCAGAGAACCCTGCTCTAAAATCAAAGGATGCTATAACCTTATCTCGAAAAATGATGAACGGGTATAAATGGAAATGTTTTCTAATTGAGCTTTCTTACTTCGGATGGCTAGTTCTTAGCCTACTAACATTTGGCCTAACTGGAATTTTTTATTCTAACAGCTATAAAGTAGCTACCTTTACTGAATTTTATGTCCAACTAAGAAGTTTCGCCAAAGAAAACAAGTTATCCGGATCTGAATCTTTAAACGATACTTATTTATATGAAATTGCGCCAAAACCCCTTATTCACGAAAAATATTCTGATGTAGTAGAAGAACTAAAAGTTTTAGCAGAAGATCCTTCGAAACCCACAACTTTTTTTGGCAAGCTACTAAACTTCTTTGGAATCGCAATCTTCAGAAGAGAAGAGGACGAACTGTATGAGAAGGAACTTATCAGAGATAGTAAGGCTCAAGTTTATGAAAATGTTTTAATAGGTGACCAATATCCAAACAGATTGTAAAAGATATAATTCTAATTTGTGTGTCGAAGTAGGCTTAACTCAAAAGACCTAAGTTTAGCGAAATAAAATCTTCACTAAACTCAGGTCTTTTTCTATGTTTATATTCCTACTTTGATTTACTTTACCTCATAGTATCCCTTTGTCTCACTCCATTTATCATTAACAAGCTTTACTTGTCAGAAACCGCCCTATTAATTGCCGACAGTACTCCTCTAAGGGGAGCAAGGTTGATATTATGCGAGGTTCCTACACCGTAGTATTTTTTCTTAGTATTTCTATCTTCGAGCAAGATATATGCAACTCCGACCGAGTCAGACCCATCCGAAACCGCATGAGACTTATAATCCAAGAAGTCAAACTTATCCATTTTTTCATTTTTTATAGCATTAAAGAATGCATCTATTGGTCCATTTCCTTCTCCTTCTACCTGGAACACTGTATCTTTGTGTTGCAAGGTACCTGTGAACTTTACATGGGAATGACCTTCTACTTGAGTTTCAAAGAATGTATGGTCTAACATGCTATAAGGCGCTTTTCTATTTAGATATTCATCTTGGAAAAGTTCAAATATTCGGTCTGGCATTATCTCTTTTCCTACTGCATCACTTTCTCTTTGAACAATTGCCCCAAACTCTTGGTGCATATTCTTTGGAAGGTCATAGCCAAAGTTTGTGGACATTATAAATGCAGCTCCACCTTTTCCTGACTGTGAATTCACTCGTATGATAGGTTCGTATTCTCTACCAAGATCCGCAGGATCAATAGGAAGGTACGGAATTTCCCAATGCATACTTTTAGAAGACTTCATATAGTTTACACCCTTGTTAATAGCATCTTGATGTGAGCCTGAAAAAGCAGTAAATACCAATTCGCCAGCATACGGATGACGCTCTCCTACACGCATCTTCGTACATTTTTCAAACATGTCTCTTATTTTATTTATATTACTAAAGTCTAAATTAGAATCAATACCCTGAGTATGCAGATTCATAGCAAGAGTTACAAGATCCACATTCCCTGTCCTTTCCCCATTTCCGAAAAGTGTAGCCTCTACACGGTCAGCACCTGCAAGTAACCCTAATTCTGCAGTTGCAACTCCTGTTCCTCGATCATTATGGGGGTGAACCGAAATAATAGCGCATTCACGATTAGGTAATTTATCACAGAAATATTCAATAAGGTCCGCAAATTGATTAGGCATACAGTTCTCCACTGTGCTAGGTAAATTTAAAATAACCTTATTCTCCTCTGTTGCGTGAAGATGCTCCATTACCTGATTACATATATCAACAGCAAAGTCCATTTCTGTCCCCATAAATGACTCTGGAGAATACTCAACACTTAGATTCATCCCCTGTTCTTTCATTGGCGCACTCATTTTATAAATCAAATCAGCTGCATCTGTTGCTATTTTTGTTATCTGTTTCATATCCATATCAAAAACAACTTTTCTCTGTAAAGTAGAGGTTGAGTTATAGAAATGTAATATTACATTCTTCGCTCCATCTATGGCTTCGAATGTACGCTTAATCAAATGTTCTCTTGCTTGCACAAGAACTTGGATAGTTACATCATCTGGTATATGTCCACCTTCTATAAGCTCACGACAAATTTCAAAGTCAGTTTCAGAAGCAGAAGGAAAACCAATTTCTATTTCCTTTATTCCAATTTCTACAAGATTATGAAAGTATTCTAATTTTTCTTCTAAATTCATCGGATCAATTAAAGCTTGATTTCCATCACGGAGGTCAACTGCACACCACATTGGTGCCTTATCCAGTTGATTATTAGGCCATGTTCTGTTTTTTATTTCTTGTGGATTAAATGGTATGTACTTTTCAAATCCTTTTTTCTTCATAGTTTCCTCCTTTAATTCTAGTATTTTAGGCGAGAATATAAAAACCCTCGACCTATTAAAAATAAGTCGAGGGCGAGAAAATTCACGCGGTACCACCCCGATTCAATTTTTGATTACTCAAAAATCCTCTTAACCTCTAACAAGGCTCCACCTATAACGTAGTGTAGACGTCCAATCTTACTCGTAAATGTTCAGACTGGCAGCTCGAGGGTGAGTATATACAATAGCACCACACGCCGATTCGCACCAACCATCGGTTCTCTGAGAGGGCCTCTACTGTTTTCTTCCTGTCATCGCCTTTGAATAGCATTCTAGCATATAATTATTATACTTGTCAAGTTCTTGATTTTTATACAGGCAAGTTTTTTCTTTTTCTTTTCAAACAAAAAAATCTACCCCTAGCTCGTAATCTAAAAGTATTAACTTTTATTTATCCTCTTGCTTTATTTTTGCTTTTTTTGGCGCTATACATTTTCTTATCTGCCAACTCAATCAATTCTTCTGCAGAAAGCATATTATTGTGCTTTACCTTTTCAACACCCACACTAATGGAAGTTTCATATGACTTTCCTTCAGCACTTCTAAGGCTAATCACCCTATTCTGACAAGCCTCTACTTTCTCCTCAATAGGCTCTTCATCATTGAACATTCTGCCTACTATCAAAAACTCGTCGCCTCCTATTCGAGCTATCGTGTCTTTTTCAAAGACTTTTTTAATCTCACTAGTCACCGCTTTTATATACCAGTCACCTTCTTCATGTCCAAATCGATCGTTTACAATCTTAAGCCCATCTATATCCACAAAAACTACATAGCAGCTTTCTTTTTCTATTAAAAAAATTTTTAGTTTATTCACAGCAACACTTTTTACAAATAGCCCTGTAAAAAAATCTATCTCAGCTTCAACTTCTAGTTTTTCTATTGTTATTTTTTCAGTTTGAAGCTTCTCTTCTATTTTTGCATAAGAAGCTGAAGCCTTCTTTAATCTAGAAAATATTAACACTATCACCATTATTATGGAAAATGCGACTATTGCAGAAATCCCAGTTCTAATTTGAAAGAAAGCGTTATATGCAATATTTTCTGTATCAACATATATAGTAGCCATTGATATAGCTTGAAAAACCGCAACTATTCCTAGTAAAGCACACGCCATTTTCATTGCAGAAATATCTTCAAAAGTAAACTTCACAGACTTTTGAATTAGTATTTTGCTACTTATAAAAATATATGGCACTAACACGAGCATTGTTATCATAGTAATTATAAATCTATTATCTATATTACTAACAATTTCTGGCACCCCTTCATTTCTAATTAGTGATAGCATGCCAGTTACGAGAACCTTTATCGCAAAATAGTTAATAGTAAAGCATAATACACATGCAACCGTCAAAATATACGACTTCCTATATATCAACTTTACTTCTATCCCAAGCACTACAAAGAATAATATCATCATTATTCCTTCATAATTGAATTCTAATAAATAAATAGGGATAAAAAACAAAAAACTATTAATTATAGCTATTAATAAAGCTATTTCCTTTTTCACATTTGAGGTTCCATATATTTTCGATATATAATAAAGCACAGCAAAAATGTAAATTATATATATTATGGAAGCTGCAAGTATCATTTAGTTACCTCTCTTCTCATAATACGAAACCTTCTCTCGCTTCATTAATTCATCAACTTTTTCTAAAATTACCGCTCTGTTATATTTTTCTTCATCTTTTTTCGGTGCAGGAAAAACCATATATCCCAAATTTACGTGGGCCGTATAATTTTCTTTTTCATTTTTCTTTTGCATAGCAATTCTTATTCTTTCTGCAACTTTTTCGATATCCTCTACCGTTACTTCTGTTAATATAATCAGGAATTCATCTCCGCCTAATCGTGCAGCGAAATCCTCTTCCCTAATTGAATTTTTCAAGCTATTGGCCACGTCTATAATGTACTTGTCTCCTACCTTATGCCCTAGGGTATCATTAACTAGCTTTAAAGCAAATATGTCTGCATACATCAAGCCAAAGCCTACAGTTCTGCCTTCACAAAGGGCATCTATCTTTTGAACGATAAACCTTCTGTTATATAACTTAGTCAAATCATCTGTGTATAGTCTTTTTTCAACAACCACTTTCTTCTGAATAGCCTTTCCATGTGCTAACATCGCTTCATCTGATTTCCTCTTATACGGATGCAACATAACTAAATACAGAGTAAAGAAAAACACACAGTAATACATAATTAGCACAGCGATGCATGTTACACTAATTGCTACCACAAATTCTATATGCATTTGATTATTCATAATTAGGTAAACATCTAAAACAGTAAGCGCAAACAAAACCGTAGCTGTTCCAGAAATTATTTCAGAATACATTTTCGAACTAGATGCCATCAATAATTGGTTTGTCGGCACATACTTGTTTATTCCTATTATTAGCAAGTACAACAGTGCAAAACAAATAAATATAGTTTGGAAAAAGAGCGCAGGGTTCTCATATACACCAACTAGCGTATTATCTGTAACGAAACTAAATCCTATCAAAGTCAGCAAATGTGTCGCTTGGATACTCAAAGTATAACTCGAAGCTCCAAACCAAGCCTGTCTAAAACCGCCTCTAAATAAGCAAATCAACTCCACCAAATAACAAAGGTAGATTATCAAACATAACAAAAAATATGGAATCCCCAGCATATATACCACAGAAAAAATACCTGTATTAAAAATTGCTAACACAATTTCCAACACTTTGTTCTTTTTTCCATCCTTAAGTAGATTCACTGAAAATTTCAAAATATAAAGATTATGTATAAAATATCCCAAAATTCCTGCAATAATCCAAAAATGTTCTCCCATTTTTCTCCTAACTAGCCACATGCATTATATATGGGAATTATAGCACTTTCATACTGCCTTTTCAAGAATTCATTATCGAATTTTTGCATCGAATTAAACTTCATATCAACCTTGCAATTATAACAAACCGGTTCCTTATCCACTACTTTTTGACTTTGTCAAATTACGTCTATATTAATCGGAAATAAATTTAATCACATTGCTTCTTTTCTTTCAATAGCTCCACTACAGCTAGATCCTTGCCCCGCGGTACATGCATAACAATGGTTTCCAAATCTAATTTTGCGTTGCAAACTCTCCTTCTTTAAAAAGTCCCTTATATTTTCTCTCGTTGCAATCTCCAACCCTATCGCCTGATTAAAATCGCAGTCATACACTCTTCCATCCCAGCCAACAGAAATTTGGTCTCTACACATCATCGCTGGAATAGTTTCTCTATTATATGATTTATATAATGTATCATAGTAGCTATCTATGAGACCCTCCGCAATTAAACTTTCACCAAATCTGCCAATAGGATTATTAGTTATTGCAATTAAATTATTAAACTCTACTCCAAAAGACTTACTCAGCTCTTGTTTGTAGACTTTTTCAAGTTCCTTTTGTGGCGGAGGAAGAAATGGTCCTCCAGGATTATATACCATTTCAAGTTCCAACTCTTTCCGTTTGCCATACCCCAATCTATTTAGCTCTTTTAGAACTTCTATGTTCTTTTCAAAAACCTTAAACCCCCTTTGTTCATCCGTGTTCTCCGCAGTGTAACACGGCAATGAACAGACAAGTTTTACCTTTAACTCCTTGTATAGCTTAATTAAATGTTCATATTTTTTATCTTTTAAAATTACCAAATTGGTTCTAACGATCACATTATTTGTCAGCTTTCGCGCTTCTTTTAACAACCATTCGAAATTAGGATTCATTTCAGGAGCGCCTCCTGTAATATCAATTATCTCAAAATTCTTTTTTTTGAACACCTTTAAACATTCTTCCATTACTTCTCTTGTCATAATTTCAGTTCTCTTTGGACCACCACCAACATGGCAATGGACACATTGTAGGTTACATAGTTTACCTACATTTATTTGCATTCTTCCAAGTTTTCTGTTTGTATATTTATAGTTTTCATTAGTAATTTTCTTTTCAAAATCTGGCACTCTTGATTTTCTCCCATCGGTTGCTAAATTCCCCTTATCTTTTAACTTCATAAAATTTCTCCTCCACCTCAATCAATTCCTATAATCTTTATTTTATTCTGTGTTCAAGAAGTTTCTCTTGCCTCCCTAAAACAATATACTTCTTTATACCCTTTTATTGGAAGTACTACACCTCCTACCATTACTAAACAAAATACATCGGCCTAACTTTTCCAGGCTTCTCTTTAGTCAACTTCTCCGTTAGGTTCTTCTGATCTGTAGTTTTATCTAAAACCTTAATGATAGTTTTAAAATTATCATTAATATCATTTAAGATAAATACCGTTTTAGTAAGTTTACCACAATTATCCATATTTTAGAATTTTTTCCGCACCTTTATAAGTAGGTTCTATTTAGTCTACAAAAGGCAATATTATCATACTGTGAGGAGGAGTTATGTTACTAATTATTACAATTTCATCATACGATTTTCCCTTAAACTTTGTAAAGAGAAGGCTTCAAAATTCTCTCCCACCAAAGGAAAAAACCTAGCTTATTAGCTAGGTTTTTTCCTTTATGTTGTTGTTTGATAGTTTCTTGTTTTAGGATAATCTACCCATGTTAATGGATTATCTTCTTCTACGTCTTTCTTCAATAATGAATGAAGCAACATCAATCCCCTTGCTGTTTCTTCCAA
>CAYJHC010000022.1:0-23862 GCA_964370075.1 uncultured Oscillospiraceae bacterium
TTATGGGTTATTTTTGGAGGAGCAATATTAGCTATAGGTTGGTTTTTAGCTGGAGTGATATGTTGTATAACAGTTATAGGAATTCCACTTGGCTTACAGTGTTTTAAGTTTGCAGGCTTAGCAATATGGCCATTTGGAGCAGAAATAGTATATGGCGGAAATGCAGGACATTTTATACTTAATATATTGTGGATAATATTTTTTGGGTGGGAGCTGGCATTAGGTGCTCTAATAATCGGCCTTGTATGGTGCCTGACGATTGTTGGAATCCCATTTGGACTTCAAAGTTTTAAATTTGCTAAATTAGCCTTAATGCCTTTTGGTGCTCGGTTAGTTTAAATATGAAAGAGCAAAGGAGCTGTGGTTTGCAGCTTCTTTTTTATAAAAAAACGGATATAGCAAAATCCATGCGTTGAGCTACTTAAGTTTTGGCATACCTAAGAAAAATATAAGTAAAACTACTTTATTGCATGATGATTGCTTGCCAATAGGCAATAGCTATGATAAATTAAAACTATAAAAAAACATTATTAAATTATATGAGGTAAGACGAAATGAAAAAGTACATTGTGACTCGACTTGTAGTTTTAGTCCTAATGATTACGGGAGTGCTTCTAACGGTAGGAGCCTTCGGGATGCTTAATACGGCCTATACTGAATTTAATAATGAAGCTATTGGACAAATAAGCCAAGTGGAAGAAATATTGTCTGAGAATGATGAAGAGGCGGCACAAGTGCAAGAGGAACTGAAAGAAGATTTTTTGATTCGTGCTAATGCAGCGGCTTATATGATTCAATATAACCAAAATGCCATATATGATATTGAAGAATTGGAACGAATCACAGAATTACTTCAGATAGATGAGATTCATCTTTTCACCCCAGAAGGGGAAATATATAGTGGAAATGTTCCAGAGTACTATGGGTTTACATTTGATTCGGGAGAACAAATGAGTTTTTTTATGCCTTTATTAGGGGACTATGACTTAGAACTTGCTCAAGATGTTACTCCAAATACTGCAGAGGAGAAAGAAATGCAGTATGTTGCTGTTTGGAGCAAAGATAAACAACATATTGTGCAAATCGGAATAGAACCATTGCGCCTTTTGGAGGCGATGGAAGCTACTGAAATATCTTATGTGTTTTCTAGACTTGCTATAACAGAGGATAGCGCTTTTTTTGCTATAGATGCTACAAGTGGGGAGATTATTAGTAGTACAGAGAAGGAACTTAAGGAAAGTAACTTAACGGAAATGGGGTTAGCTGACTTTGCTGTAGAAGATGTAGGGGAGACACAGAAAGCTACCTTTAATGGGGAAAATGGACAGGTATTACTTTTACAACAGTCAGAGAATATATACATAGGATACTATCAAAGTGATATGTCAATTTATGGATCCACCCTGATAAATATTGCTTTGCTAATTGCAATCTCATTGGTTGTGGCTTTACTTATTATTGTTCTTATCTACTTCATGTTAGACCGAATAGTACTTCGTCGCCTTCTAGAATTAGGTGCTGGCATGGAGAAAATTGCAAGCGGAAATCTGGAATATGAAATGGAAGTTGCCGGGTTACCTGAATTTGAAACCCTTAGTGGTAATGTGAACTTTATGGTAAAACAGATAGTGGAATCTTCACGAAAATTTTCAACTATTTTTGAATATGTCAATGTTCCTATTGCCATGTATGAGTGTAAATCAGATACAGTTATTGTAACAGGAAAATTGGTAGATATTTTACAAATTGAAAGTGATAGACTTACCAAAGACCTTAAATCTCCAGAGAATTTTCTGGAATTTATAGAAGAAATTATGTCTAATCCTCATCCAACTGAAAAGGATTTATATATAATCTCTAATAATATGGGACATCGATACATAAAAATTATGCGGTATCAGGATGGAGAAAGTGATTGGGGTCTTATAGTGGACTCAACTGATGAAATTAATGAAAAGAATACTATCAAACAGGAAAGGGATATTGATTTCCTTACAGGCCTTTATGGGAAAAGAGCATTTTTCGAGCAATTAGAAACCTTATCTCATAAATCAGATATAGTGAAAAAGGCTGCTGTTATTATGTTTGACTTGGATAATTTAAAGTATGTAAATGATACTTGGGGCCATGCAACGGGAGATAACTTTATATCTGCTGCAGCTAATATACTGCAAAGCTGTGAATATGAAGAAAAAATAAGTGGAAGACTAAGCGGCGACGAATTTGCAATGATTCTTTATGGTGCAGAAAATTATAGTCAGCTTGATATACAGATAGAACAGATAAAGGGAATGTTTGATCAAACATATATTGAAACCCCATCGGATGGGGAACATAAAGTGAGTGCCTCTATTGGATACGCTATTTATCCAGAACAGGCTCGATCGTTCCTTACTTGCTTAAAATTTGCAGATAAGGCTATGTACATAGCAAAGCGTAAGTGTAAAGGGAGTGTGGAAAAGTATAATCCGGATGTTGATCTTAGGAATAATTTGCTGGAGGAAGAAAGGGCATAGTTAAATTTAGGAACATTATGTGAAAAATGAAAAGAGGAGTCCTATGATAAAAATGCTGATGATATGCCATGGGAATATTTGCAGAAGCACAATGGCAGAGTTTGTATTTAAAGATATGATAAAGAAAATAGGTAGAGAAAAGGAGTTTTACGTTGAATCAGCAGGAACAAGCCGTGAGGAACTAGGGAATGATACTCATTATGGAACAAAGAAAAAGTTAAAAGAAATGGGTGTTCCTGTTACAGAAAGAAGGGCTCGACAAGTTACGCCGAAAGACTATGAAAACTTCGATTACTTAGTATGTATGGACAATAACAATCGGAGAAATTTGAATAGAATTATTGGGAAGGACTATGAGAACAAGGTTTGCCTTTTGTTAGAGTTTGCTAATTCGACAAAGGAGATAGCTGATCCATGGTATACAGGGAATTTTGATAAAACCTATACGGATATAGTTGCAGGTTGTAAAGGAATAGCAGAGCAACTATAGTTAAAATTCTATTGATGGCAGGGGTTTAATTTGAGCTGATTTTAAAGAAAAAATAAAGTAAAATAAAAAACATATAAATTTATGAAGACTATAAGGACTTCATAAATTTATATGTTTTGCTTTTTGAATTTTGAATTTAAATATGCACTTACTCTTTAAATGCATAGATTTAAAAAATCTACTTTTTAATATATTTTAATCCTATGTTAAAAGCTTTGCCAACTTTCTCCCCTGTACCATGATACTCATCAGTAATGGGATTAAACATTAACGGATTGATTTTATCAAAGTTAAATGTTCCGTCACTTTTGAATTTGTCTTTGTCTCCAAGGATGTTTACAATTTCACCGATAACTTGGAAGTGAGAGCCGATTTCAATAATATTAACAACCTTACATTCAATATTAATTGGGAATTCTTCTACATATGGAGCATTTACTACTTTCCCTTTTGCTGGTGTAAGCTTGGATATTTCAAATTTATTTGCCTTTGAGCCTGAAGCGATACCAAAATAGTCTGCTTCAATAACATATTCTGCTGTAGGAATACTAATAGTAAAGCATTTGTGATTTAAAATATTTTTGTAGGTTTGGCGTTTTTCTCGAATAGAAACAGCAATGCAAGGAGGTGTGGAACTGCAAACTCCTCCCCAAGCGGCATTCATTACATTTGGATTACCGTTTTCATCATAGCTACCAACCATATAAACTGGAGTAGGTAGAGCAAATGGTTCGACTTTAATTTTTCCTTTCATTGATTTCCTCCTAAAGCTTGATTTGATTTAGCAAAATATAGTGTTTAGCTTAATAATCTTGTGAATAAAGTGGTATATAGTTTTTTATGAACTATGCACTTATTAATTGGTACTGGACTTTATAAATTTGTAAATTGGACAGTTGACTAATAGTTAATTCGATAAATTTTACATAAAATCCCTAAAAATGGTAATGGCTAAAATTATTATAACATATTTACGAAAAATAGTAACATTCTTAAGCAGAAAAATACGGCGGAAGGAAAAAGTGATTAGAAAAATAAGTTGGCGTATAGATGTATTGCAAGAGGGAACAAAAAAGAAACCCTACGCTATACGCAGGGTTTTTTGAATAATTATTTGAAGCATTTGTGCATTGCCAGACCATATATGGTAATAGAACTGTAACTTAAAGGCTATTTATAACACTATCCTTCATCTCCTCGACTTTTAACACTGTGTTATGAAGCACCTCTTTTTTATCTAGGTTTTTCAGCCCTTTTGGAATAGGTACTCCAGTCTTTTCATTTAGCAAAGTAACGTTAACAAAACCGTCTTGGCTTGTTTCGATACCAATAGATTTAGCTACGCTATCGGCAAACTTATAAGGGCTAGCAGTAGAAGCGATTATAGTTGGTGTAGCATCACCAGTTTCACTAATATAGTCTTCATAGGCTTTATAAGCTACAGCGGTATGCGTATCTAATAGGTATCCTTCTTTTTCATATATTTTAGAAATAGTATGGTTTGTTTCATCCATGTTTGCGCAAGATCCATAGAAGTCAGAAAGTCCAGTCTTTATTGTATCACTTACTGTATAAACCTTCTTTTCGTTTAAGTCTTTCATTAAAGCGGAAACTTCTTCACATCCTTGACCTAAGTGATATAAAAGTCTTTCTAGGTTGCTTGAAATTAATATATCCATAGAAGGAGAGTTTGTTAGGATGAAATCTCTCTTAATATCATATGTACCGGTATTTATAAAGTCAGTTAGAACATTATTTTCGTTTGATGCACAGATAAGCTTGCCTATAGGTACTCCCATTGCCTTTGCATAGTAGGCTGCTAAAATATTGCCAAAATTTCCAGTTGGAACAACTACATTTATTGGAGAGCCTAGTTTAACAGCACCTTCCTCTACCATTCTAGCGTACCCAAAAACATAGTATGCTACTTGAGGAACAAGTCTTCCGATATTTATTGAGTTAGCTGAAGAAAGTTTGCAGTTCATGTTTTCGAGTTTAATTGCTAGTTCTTCATCTGAAAAGATTTGTTTAACACCAGTTTGAGCATCATCAAAGTTTCCCTCAATAGCATATACATGGGTATTAGCCCCTTCTTGGGTTACCATTTGACGTTCTTGAACTTGACTTACACCTTCGTTAGGGAAGAAGACTATTATTTCTGTTCCAGGGACGTCTGCGAACCCTTCTAAGGCTGCTTTTCCAGTATCCCCAGATGTTGCGGTAAGTATACAAATTTTCTTTTCTTCTTTTTCTTTCTTTAAAGCAGTGGTTAACAAATATGGTAGGATTGATAAGGCCATATCTTTAAAAGCTGCCGTTTTACCGTGGTAAAGCTCTAGGATATAAGGTGAGCCAGCTTTAACCAATGGTACTACATCCTTTGATTCAAATTTATCATCATAGGCACCATCAATACAAGCCTTTAACTCTTCTTTAGTGTAGTCGTCAAAGAAAGTCCCTATAATATCAAAGGCTACTTCTTGATAAGTCTGCCCTACAAATGTTTCTAATGGGCGAGGTAATTGGGGTAAACTTTCAGGTACGAATAGCCCCTTATCTTCCGCAAGGCCTTTTATTACAGCCTGTGCACCGGTTAATTTATTATTACTTCCTCTTGTACTTTGATATATCATCGTTACCTCCCTTAAATTTAGTTTCACTGATAAATATTATACACTATTTTTCGTGCTTTGTAATAAAAAAAATTTGGATTTTATAGGAATATGAAAAGAAAACTACTCATTGAGTTTGATTGGTAATTTGTCCGGTGGATTTTCCTTAAAAGAACCTCTTTGGATAAAATATGATCAAAAGCAAGGACTGGAATTGAAAGTAAATATTAAATTGCCAGGATAATGAGAATTGGCAAAATTTTTCAGGGTGCGTTCTGAGTAAGTTTGAGTAGTATTAAAAACAGTAAATTTAATACTAGAGTATTTGACAGAAAGTCTAAAAAAAGATAGGATATATTCAAGTTGACTTGTTATGTTAGCAATATTATATGTAGAAGGAGTAATGGAATGAAAGTACTAATGATTAATGGTAGCCCTAATAAAAATGGGTGTACATTTAGGGCGTTAAGTGAAATAGAAAAAGAGTTAGTTGAAGAGAATATTGAAGTTGAAATTATTCATATTGGAAATAAACCAATAAGAGATTGTATTGGCTGTGGTGCCTGTAAAAAACTTGATGGGGCATGTGTTTTTAAAGAAGATATTGTAAATGAAATTATTGAAAAAGCCAAAAATGCGGATGGATTTATATTTGGATCTCCAGTATATTATTCTCACCCAAGCGGAGCAGTGTTGTCGGCGTTAGATAGGGTTTTCTATGCTGGAGGAAAAGTTTTTGCTCATAAACCAGGAATGGCAGTTGTTTCTGCTAGGCGTGCAGGGACTACTGCTTCGATGGATGTATTAAATAAATATTTTTCAATTAGCCAAATGCCAATAGTCTCTTCAGTGTACTGGAATATGGTTCATGGGAACAAACCAGAAGATGTAGAAAAAGATTTGGAAGGACTCCAAGTTATGAGGCAAGGCGGCAGAAACATGGCTTGGCTACTAAAGTCCATTAAAGCAGGCAAGGAACAAGGAGTTGCTAGTCCAAAAGTAGAGGAAAAAGAGTGGACGAATTTTGTAAGATAAGTTATTGTGGAAATATATTCAAAAATCGAGTAGGGATGAATTGAAGGGGTGAAGTTATGATAATTACTTTAAATAGACAGTTTGGCAGTGGTGGAAGAGAAATTGGGAGAAAATTGGCTAAAGACTTGGAGTATGATTTTTATGACAAATCTATAGTTTTTGAAATTGCTAAGAGAAGCGGCCTTAATCCTGAATATGTTGAAGAAAACTCTGAGTCTTTTGGAAGTGCGTTTCAATTTGCAAATGGACCAAGATCTTTTATCGCCTATCAGCAAACATTGCCAATGCAAGTCCAAATAGAACAGCATAATATTATCCAGGAGCTAGGGGGGAAAGAGAAGGCTGTTTTTGTTGGAAGAAGAGCAGATTATATACTAGAAGAAAGAAACCCTTTTAGAGTTTTTGTGTATTCATCTGATATAAAAAGCCGTGTAGATAGGTGCATGATTCACGAAGAAAAACATGCTGAAGAAAATGATGGGAAAATGAAAACTCCAAAAGAGATGGAAAAAGCAATTCAAAAAATTGACGACTCTAGAAGAAAATATTATGAAATGTATACGGGAACAAAATGGAACAGTATTGCAAACTATAATCTTTGTATAGATACTTCAAAGGTTAGCATTGAGGCTGCTGTTGAAATAATAAAAATCGCTGCCTTTGAGGCAACAAAATAAGTTGTGTTTGATTGTTCGGTAAGGAAGAGAAATTTTTAAAATATGAAATATTTATTTATTATTAATCCTGCAGCAGGAAATTGGATGGGGAAAACCTATTCAAAGAGAATTTTATCAAGTGACCTTAACTCTAAAGTTGATATTGAGGTTTGTTTAACTAGCAAAGTTGGAGATGCCGAACAGATAGCATTAAAGGCGTGTGAAGAGAACAAAAGTAAGAAAGGCAGAAGCAAAATTAATATCTATGCTTGCGGAGGAGATGGAACTCTCAATGAAGTAGTTAATGGTGCTTACGGCTTTAAAAATGTACGAGTGGGTTGTGTTCCTATTGGCACAGGAAATGACTTTGTTAAAAATTTTATTGATTGTGGAGATTTTTTTTCACTTGAAAGTCAAATTAATGGAGATGTTAGAAAAGTTGATTTGATGGAGTACACTGGAATTTTCAATAATATTTTTACTAAAAAGGTGGCTATCAATATGTTCAACCTAGGGTTTGATGCTAATGTTGCTAGTGATATGAATTTTTTTAGAGGCCTTCACTTTGTACGCGGAAAAGGGCCGTATAGGTTAGCTCTTGCATCTAATTTTATAAAAAAAAGAGGTGGGAATTTTCTTGTTACTGCGAAGAATGACGAAGTTCTATATAACGGGAAACTGTTTTTTATTAATATCTGTAATGGAGGCTATTTAGGGGGAGGAATGAAAGGTGCTCCTTATGCATTAATTGATGATGGTAAACTAGATATGAATATAGTAAAAAATATTAGCAGGCTAAGGTTTTTGGATTTAGCGCCTAAGTATATGAAAGGGGTACATATGTTAACTCCGGGTATAGAAAAAGTAATTGACTATAGCCAAGTTGAGTATGTAAAGGTGAAACCGTTAAACAGTAAATATAAGTTGGGAATTGATGGGGAAATTGTAGAAGCAACGGGAGCCGTTGAGTTTAGAGTATTGCCCAAGGCAATAAATTTCATTGTTCCTAAACGAATGAATCTTTAATTTAAAACACCTTTATGATTGGTAAAATCTAATCACAAAGGTGTTTGTTTTTATTTTGTACTAAAACTTAAATTACGTTTGTAATAAGTTGAAAAATTGATCAAAATTAGAGTGCGTAGTGCAAAACTAAGGAAACTAATTATGGTGATCACTTTGCTAAAATGATTATAGCGGTATTAGTTGTTTTCAATTCTTACTAATGCTGCTTTTTTATGCCCATCTAGCCCCTCTCCTTCAGCAAGTTTTGCAACAAGTGGAGCTAAAATATTTGCTCCCGCCTTAGTCATTTTTTGGTAAGTGCAAACCTTTAAGAAGGTTCCAACCCAAACGCCACCAGTGTACCGTGCAGCTTTCATTGTTGGAAGTGTGTGGTTGGTGCCTGAAGCGTAGTCTCCAAAAACTTCACCAGTTTCTTCTGCGATAAATAAAGAACCGTAATTGGTTAAGCTGTTAATCAAGTTGTCAGAGTTTTTGGTGATTATTTCTAAATGCTCAGGGGCATAGTCGTTACTTAGCTTAACAGCATCATCTAAGCTATCTACTAAAACTACTTCGCCATAATCTGCCCAAGACTGTTCTGCAATTGCTTTGGTTTCAAGTGTTTTTAGTTGCTTTTCCACTTCTTTAATTGTAGAGAAAGCAAGTTTTTCGCTAGTGGTAATTAGAATTCCTTTTGCAAGCAGATCATGTTCTGATTGTGCTAGAATATCTGCTGCTATCACTCTTGGGCTAGCCGTTTCGTCTGCAATTATCAATACTTCGCTTGGACCAGCTATAAAGTCAATTCCTACTTTACCGTAACATTGTCTTTTGGCCTCTGAGACATATTGATTACCAGGACCTACAATTATATCGACAGGTTTAATTTGCTCAGTGCCGTATGTTAGTGCGGCAACTCCGTGAGCTCCACCTGTTACATAAATTTCATCTGCTCCAGCGATATCCATAGCCACTAAAGTTTTTGGATTAATTTGTTCACTCTCTTTCATAGAAGGTGAAATGGCAACTACCCTCCTAGAGCCAGCAACTTTGGCTGGAATTATTAGCATTAAGGCTGAAGAGTAAAGTGGATATGTACCCCCTGGTACATAGCAACCTACAGAATCTATAGGAATAACTCTATGCCCTAGTGTAGAGCCTTTTACGGTCTCTACGCTTTCAAGATTAGACATCGTACTTCTTTGTGCTTCGGCGAATAGCTTGATATTTGAAGCTGCAAGTTTAATGTTTTCTATTTCCTCTAAGGTGAGTTCGGAGTATGCTTTCTTTATTTCTTCTTTTGAAACTAGAAGATTTTTTCTGGGATTTTTTTCGAACTGGGTATTGTAATGTATTAAGGCTGAATCTCCTTCTGTAGAAACTTTATCAATTATGTTTGAAACAGTTTCTTTGAGTGTAGCATTTTCTTCTATAGTTCTAATTTTGCTTTCTTTAATGATTTGCATCTAAGGCGTCCTCTCTAATCCATTAATTCTAATTTTGACTTTACCTGACTGCTACTTCTAGTGCTAGCCTAGTTAGTTTGTCATTTCCTGTTGCTCTTTCTTCTGTAGTAGCTCTTTCCCCAGTAGTAAAGTGGTCTGTGATTACCATCATTGCTAGAGCATTAACATCATGGTATGCAGCATTCATGTATAAGGCAGCAGCTTCCATTTCTACTGCGAGAACATTCATTTTTGCCCATTTTTTCCACCAATCATCGGTTGTTTCGTAGAATACATCGCAGGTGACAACATTCCCTGCCTTTAGATCCAATAAGTTTTGCTCTTTATTTACTTCGTATGCTTTTGTTAGCAAATCCCAGCTAGCACAAGGTGAATAACCATTGTGAGAATCGAAAGCATGTATGTAATTTGAATCAGTAGAAGCGGCAACAGCCATTACACCGTCGAACAATTTCACTTCTTCTTTGAAACTTCCTGCAGTACCTAAACGAATCAGATTTTGAACACCGTACTCAGTGATTAGTTCCCAAGTATAGATTCCGATTGAAGGACAACCCATACCAGTTCCTTGAACAGATACTTTGGCTCCTTTGTATAAGCCAGTGTAACCAAACATGTTTCTTACATCATTATATTGAACTGCACTTTCTAAATAGTTTTCTGCAATAAATTTTGCTCTTAATGGATCTCCAGGAAGAAGGATACTTTCTGCTATATCTCCTTTATTTGCTGCATTAATATGTGTACTCATTGATAATATACCTCCTAAAATTTATAAAATACTATGTTTTAACTTTTAATTATGCTAAAATAATATCACAAATTATATTTTATTTCCACATAAGGAGGAAATTATGGGAGAGAATAGCAAAAATAAAAGGTTCAAGGCTCCAGAAGGAGGTTCTTATCCAGTTAGGGAAATAACTGACTTAAAGGATTTGATAAATAGTAGCACTAAGATTTATGGTACGAAAACTGCATATATGGCAAAAAAAGAAAAGGGTGGAGAGTATTTCGATATAAGTTACAATAAGCTGAAAGCTGATATAGACGCTCTAGGAACAACTTTAATTGACATGGGCTTAGAAGATGAAAAAATCGCAATTATTGGTACAAATTCGTACCAATGGGTTGTAGC
This sequence comes from uncultured Oscillospiraceae bacterium, assembly GCA_964370075.1. Lineage (GTDB taxonomy): Bacteria > Bacillota > Clostridia > Peptostreptococcales > Anaerovoracaceae > CAYJHC01. The sequence goes on from CAYJHC010000022.1 coordinate 10,919, forward strand.
TTATTTTGCTGCTGTTAATGGGGTTGGAACTGTAGTTCCTTTAGATAAAGAGCTTAAGAAAGATGAAATTGATAATCTGATTAAGAGAGCTGGATGTAAAGCTGTTTTCTATTCTGAAGAGTATAAACAAACTTTTGAAGAAATTGATGTTGAACATAAGTTTTTAATTAATGGATATGAAAACGACGAAGATGAAGGGATTGAAAATACTCTTAAGTTTCTAGTTAAGGAAGGATATCACTTAATTGAAACGGGAAACCTTTCGTATATTGAAAAAGAAATTGATCCAGAAGTTATGAAAATTATTCTGTTTACTTCAGGCACAACTGGAGTGGCAAAGGGTGTTATGCTTAGCCATAAGAACATTGTAGCTACAATCCTTGGAATTAGCGGATTAATTAGACTTAGAGAGGACGATAGAGCGTTATCACTGCTTCCTATTCATCATACTTTTGAATCTACAATTACAATCATGGCTTTTCTATATCAGGGAGTTTCTACAGCCTTCTATGAAGGTTTGAAATATGTTTTGAAAAACATACAAGAGTCTAAGGCTACGTGTTTTGTTGGAGTTCCGTTAATTGTAGAATCCTTGTACAACAGAATATGGGCTCAAGCAAAGAAAACTAAAAAAGATAAGGCTTTAAAAGTTGCAATAAAAGCTCACAAGGCTGCACTGTCAGTGGGAATCGACAAAAGAAAAACCATTTTCAAGTCAATTTATAACAACTTCGGTGGAGAGTTTAGGGCTGTATTTTCGGGAGCAGCTGCGCTTAACCCATCAACGTTAAGGGGGTTTATGGACTTGGGCTTTGTAGTGCTCCAAGGTTATGGCCTTACTGAATGCGCCCCAGTTGTAACAGGCACGCCAATGTGGGAAAATATTTATGGACATGCTGGCTCATGTGGTAAAGTAATTACTGGAGGAGAGCTAAGAATTGACAATCCTGATGAGCATGGAATTGGAGAAATTTGTTATAAAGGTGATAACGTAATGCTTGGCTATTACGAAATGCCTGAAGAAACTGATAAAGTAATTAAAGACGGCTGGTTCTTCACAGGAGACCTTGGGTTTGTTGATGAGGATGGTTGGCTGTATATTACAGGAAGACAAAAAAATGTTATAGTAACGCGAACTGGAAAGAATATTTATCCAGAAGAACTTGAAACGATTGTGAATAAGGTAGAATATGTTTCGGAATCTATGGTTTATGCTATGGAAGAAGGCATTAATGATACTGAGGTTTGGGCTCAAATTTATCCTGATTATGAAAAGATAAAAGAGGAACTTGAAATTGATATATTTGAAGAAAATATTTCTAGTTTGGTAAAAGATGGAAGAAAAAGAGAAATATTCAAAATGCTTGATCAAAGCATCAAAGATGTTAATGAGAATCTGGCAGTTTACAAAAGGATTAAGAACATCGTAGTAAGAGAAAATGATTTTGTAAGGACTACCACTAAGAAGATTAAGAGAAAAGAATCTATAAAAGAGTATGAGTAAGATTCGGAAATAGAATGGTAGAAAAATATTATCAAAAAAATAAAAAACCGTGGGAGACACTTCCACGGTTTATTTTTGTTTGTCGGCATTTAACTGATGCCATTATTGTGGGACGGGTGAGATTTAAGCTTCTTTTGTTACTGAAACAGTTCCACCAGCTTTAACAAATTGCTTAGTTAGTCTTGATACTTTACGTGAAGCAGTATTCTTATGTAAAGTTCCTTTAGCTACAGCTTGCATTAATTTTTTTTCAGCAACAACTAATTTAGTTTTTGCTTCTTCTAGATTTCCTGCAATGATAGCTGCATCAAACTCTTTAAGTGCAGTTTTTACATGCCCTTTAACTCTTCTGTTTCTTGCTGTTTTCTTTTCAATAACTTTGATTCTTTTTTTAGCAGATTTAATATTTGCCATGTTTCTTTTCTCCCCACTAATAATTAAAATAGTGCACATTATTGTCCACTTAAAATAGTATATACTAAGACTGTTTGAAAATCAAGGGGAAAAGAAGCTAAATCATATTTTATTACCTTTACGACCTTTATTATCTAAATTTACATTATCTTTATCTTTGTGAAATTTACCTATTCTCTGTTGACGATATTTTGATAGAGCCTATTTTGGAGAAGGGAATCCTTTGTAAACCATAATTCTCGATATGAGGCCCTGTGGCTTGTACTTTGAAATAGAGAAAAGGTATTTGTATCACCCATGGAACATGAGGAAGACAAACCCTTGGAATATGTATACAAATAAATTCCTTGAAATCAGCCTTAATTTATAGTAAAATGTAGTGTACGGAATGGAAAAAAAGAGAGAGGTATGAATGAAGGATTACCAAGAAAAAATTAGAAATTTTAGCATAATTGCGCATATTGATCACGGAAAATCTACTTTGGCGGACAGAATTCTTGAGAAAACAGGGGCTGTAGCAACCAGAGACATGAAAGCACAATTTCTCGATAACATGGATTTGGAGAGAGAGAGAGGCATAACTATAAAGCTACAACCTTCTAGGCAAATTTTCAAATCAAAAGATGGAAATGAATACATATTTAATTTAATTGACACCCCAGGGCATGTGGACTTTACTTATGAAGTTTCAAGAAGTTTAGCTGCCTGTGAGGGGGCGGTTTTAGTTGTAGATGCAACTCAAGGAGTTGAAGCACAAACTTTAGCAAATGTATATCTGGCATTAAATGAAGACCTAGAAATACTTCCTGTGCTTAACAAAATAGATTTGCCAAGTGCTTCTGTGGAAGATGCGAAAAAAGAAATAGAAGAAATAATAGGAATTGAAGCAGAAGGGGCTCCGTTGGTTTCTGCAAAAGAAGGTATTGGAATTGAAGACCTTTTAGAAGAAATCGTACATAAGATCCCTGCGCCAACAGGAAAGTTGGATGCGCCATTAAAGGCTTTAATCTTTGATTCTTATTATGATAATTATAAAGGCGTTGTAATTTATACAAGAGTATTTGATGGTTTAGTTAAGGCAGGAGATCAAATAAGACTTATGAATACGGCGAAAACTTATGAGGTAACAGAAGTAGGAATATGTTCCCCTGGGCCAATAGAAGTGGATAAGTTATCTGCAGGAGAAGTTGGATATATTTGTGCTAGTATTAAGCAAGTTGCAGATGCTAGAGTAGGGGACACTATAACTCTTGCAAGTAATTCTACTCTAGAACCTTTGCCTGGATATAAGAAAGCACAATCGATGGTATTTTGCGGAATCTATCCGGCTGAAGGTGAAAAATATGAAAATGTAAGGGATGCATTAGAAAAATTGCAGGTGAATGATGCAGCATTTAATTTTGAGCCTGAAACTTCTACAGCTTTAGGCTACGGGTTTAGATGTGGTTTCTTAGGTCTTTTGCATATGGAAATTATTGTTGAAAGATTAGAAAGAGAATTTGATCTTGGCGTAATTACTACTTCGCCAAGTGTAATATACAAGGTAGTATTAAACGATGGAACTGTAGAAATGATTCAAAACCCTACAAATTTACCAGATTTAACCTTAGTTGATCATATTGAGGAACCTATAGTTAAGGCTGATATTATTATCCCCAAAGATTACATTGGGAATATAATGGAAATTTGTCAAGAAAGACGGGGGAAACTACTCCATATGGAGTATATCAATGAAATGAGAGTTCAACTTCATTATGAAATGCCATTGAATGAAGTTATATATGATTTCTTTGATGCACTAAAGTCAAAAACAAGGGGATATGGCTCACTTGACTATGAGTTTGATAGGTATGAGAAATCAAAGCTTGCTAAGCTAGATATACTTTTAAACAAAGATTTGGTTGATGCTTTTTCTATGATTGTTCATGAATCAAAAGCTTATGACAGAGGCAAATTTGTTTGTGAAAAACTTAAAGAAGTAATTCCTATGCACCAGTTTGAGGTGCCTATACAAGCCGCAATAGGACAGAAAGTAGTTGCAAGATCGACTGTTAGAGCTTATAGAAAAGACGTTATAGCAAAATGCTATGGTGGAGATATTTCCAGAAAGAAAAAACTTTTAGAAAAACAAAAAGAAGGAAAAAAGCGTATGAGACAATTTGGAAAGGTTGAAGTTCCACAAGAGGCATTTACTGCTGTTCTTAAATACGATGAAAAAAAATAAACTGACTCGGCTAATAAGTTGGTTGAAAGATTAGTTTGCTGTTATGGAGGAAAAACTATGAGAAAGTTAGGTATTTATGTTCATATTCCATTTTGCATGAAAAAGTGTAATTATTGCAATTTTAATTCACTAGATGATTATACTTCGAAACAGCAGATGGACTATACATTAGCTTTACTAAAAGAAATGGTAATGTATGGCAAAGAGCTTAAGGAAAAATACATAGTAGATAGTATCTATATTGGGGGAGGAACCCCTTCTTGCTTACCTGAGAGTGCTATAGTAGCTATTATTTCAGGGTTATATTCTAATTTTATTGTTGATGAAGATTGTGAAATAACAATTGAAGCAAATCCAAAATCACTTACCCATACGAAGGCTTTAGCTTATTATAAGGCAGGCGTTAATAGACTTAGCATTGGAGTGCAAAGTTTTCATAGAGATGAACTTGAGGCGCTTACAAGATTGCATACACCACAAGAGTTCTACCGTGGGTATGAAATAGCTAGAGAAATAGGTTTTGATAATATTAATCTGGATCTAATGTTTGGGATTCCATTACAAACAGAAGAAAAATGGGCAGCAACTATCAGTGTTGCTGCAAAGATAAAGCCGGATCATATATCTTTTTATAGTTTAGAACTCGATAAAAGCACTCCTCTATTTTGGCATGTGGGAAGGGGGGATTATGATCTTCCAAACGAGGCCACAGATAGAGTAATGTACCATTATGCCATAGCTGCACTAAAAAATGTTGGATATGAGCATTATGAAATATCCAATTGTGCAAAGCCAGGGAAGCAGTGTAGACATAATCTTAAGTATTGGTCTATGGAACCATATTTAGGGTTAGGGTTAGGAGCTTCTTCTTACTTCGGAGGAAAGAGGGCGCAAAATATAGATATTCTAGATGATTATATCACTGCTGTGGAGAATGATAATATTCCATTTAAAACTGTGCATAAGAATACTGCGGAAGAATCAATGTCTGAGTTTGTGTTTACCGGACTAAGAAAGACGGAAGGCTTAGATTTACAATTATTTAAGCGGGCATTTGGCAGAGATTTTTATGAAGTCTATAGAGAAAAGATACCTTTTATGACAGATTCAAGGGATGAAGGATTGATTCACATTGATGAGAATAGATTTATCATTACAGAAAAAGGAATAGATATATCAAATAAAATAATGTCTGAATTCGTTTAAAGAGATATTCTTTAAATATAGATAGCCTAAATTAAATTTCACGTACTAATTAGCTGTTGCAGTTTTCTTTGTTCTAAACTTGTCATAGGAAACTGTAATAATTTATTATTAAAGGAGTATATTAATGGGCAAATATATTATGGCTATGGACCAAGGAACTACCAGCTCTAGATGCATTCTATTTAATGAAGAGGGAAAGATTGTAAGTAAAAGTCAGCGGGAGTTTAAGCAAATGTATCCCTTGCCTGGATGGGTAGAACATGATCCTATTGAAATTTGGTCTACACAAATAGGTGTTGCCAATGAGGCTATGGCAAAGATAGGCGCAAAAAATGTAAATATTGTAGGGATAGGAATAACCAATCAACGTGAGACTACTGTGATTTGGAATAAAAATACTGGAAAGCCTATTTATAATGCCATTGTATGGCAGTGCAGAAGAACATCTAAACTTTGTGATGAATTAAAAAAAGATAAAGATTTTGAAAAACATATTAAAGAAAATACAGGTTTGGTTATTGATTCATACTTTTCAGCAACAAAAATAAAGTGGATTTTGGATAATGTGGATGGGGCGAGAGAACAGGCAGAAAATGGAGAATTACTTTTTGGAACCATTGAAACCTGGCTAATTTGGAAGCTGACTGAAGGGAAAGTTCATATTACTGATTATTCTAATGCTTCAAGAACTATGTTGTTTAATATTAATACGCTAAAGTGGGATGAAGAAATACTTCATAAGCTTGATATCCCAAGGCAAATACTTCCTGAGGTAAAGCCTTCGAGCTGTGTCTATGGAGAAACAGAAGAGCATTTCTTTGGAAAACCAATAAAAATCTCAGGAGCTGCAGGGGATCAACAGGCAGCGCTATTTGGACAAACCTGCTTTGAGAGAAATCAAGGGAAAAACACCTATGGAACAGGATGTTTTATGTTAGTTAATACAGGCAATAGACCGATTTTTTCTCAAAACGGACTTCTCACAACAATTGGCTGGGGAATTAATGGTAAGGTAACCTATGCGCTTGAGGGTTCAGTATTTATAGCAGGAGCAGCTGTACAGTGGTTAAGAGATGAATTGGGAATGTTAGAAGATTCGGCAAAATCTGAGCAAATAGCAGTATCTGTACCAGATACTAATGGGGCAGTAGTAGTACCCGCGTTTGTTGGAATGGGAGCTCCATATTGGGAGCCACATGCAAGAGGAGCAATTTTTGGAATCACAAGAGGAGTTAATAAAGCACATACTATTAGGGCTACATTAGAATCTATAGCGCTTCAATCGATGGACTTGATAAATGCTATGGAAGAAGATGTTGGTGAAGAAGTTAAACTGTTAAATGTAGATGGTGGTGCTAGTTCTAATGATTTTTTGATGCAGTTTCAGGCAGATATACTTAATAAGAAAATTGCAAGGGCAGAATCAGTTGAAACCACAGCGAAGGGTGCGGCTTATTTAGCAGGCTTGGCTGTAGGCTTTTGGGAAAACCAAGAGGAATTGAAAAAAATGGATAGTGTTGATAATATTTTTGCTCCGAATATGGAAGAAAATGTTAGAATGGATAAAATCAATTTATGGCATAAAGCAGTAAGCTGTGCGATAGAATGGGGAAGGTAGGTAGCTATTGATAAAGTTTGAAGGTGTAAGAAAAAATTACAAATCAACAGAAGTGTTGACAGACATTAGTTTTGAGGTGGAAAAAGGTGAGTTGGTAGTTTTGATTGGAAGCTCTGGTTGTGGAAAAACCACAACATTGAAGCTAATCAATAAATTAATTACGCCAACCTCTGGCCGCATTTTAATTGAAGGAGAAGATATTGCTGAAAAGGATACTATAGAACATAGGAGAAATATAGGGTATGTAATTCAGCAAATTGGACTTTTCCCTCATATGACAGTTAGGGAGAATATTGAAATTGTTCCAAAACTCATGAAACTTAATGTTGAAGAATACTCTGCAAATACAAAATCATTGTTAAAAATGGTTGGCTTAGATCCGGAAATTTATTTAGATAGATATCCGATTCAGCTTTCTGGAGGCCAACAGCAAAGAATAGGTGTTGCTAGGGCTTTTGCTATTGACCCTGATATTATTTTGATGGATGAACCTTTTTCGGCAGTAGACCCCATAACTAGAAGGCAACTTCAAGATGAATTGGTTAATTTGCAAGCTAAAGTAAAGAAAACAATAGTTTTTGTAACTCACGATATGGATGAGGCCCTAAAAATTGGGGATAAGATTTGTATTATGCAAAGTGGAGAAATTGTTCAGTTTGATACACCAGAAAACATATTAAAGAACCCGATAAACGAGTTTGTATCAAAATTTGTGGGTAAGAATAGAATTTGGAATAATCCAGAATACATTAGAGCTCAGGACATAATGATTACAGAGCCTGTAACTGCTTATAAGGAGGTTCCTGTTCTCAAAGCAATAGAGAATATGAGAATTAGAAAAGTTGATAGAGTATTAGTAATTGATGAAGATGGAAAATTCTTAGGACACGCAAAGGGAAGTGCTTTAGCAAAAGTTGAGGATAAGGCGGCAGCATTGGAAACGGTGGTAAAGCAACCAAAGGTTACTGCTACTCCGTATGACTCTATTGTGGACTTGCTTGAAAAAATTAGAGAATTTGGTGTCTCCGCAATACCGGTTATTGATGATGATGGCAAGCTTAGGGGGCTTATTACCACAGCTACACTAGTTACTACTTTAGGTCAACAGTTCGTAAACTTTGAGGGGGTGGCTTCTGATGAATAATTTTATGGATTATGTAAGTAACAATATGGAATATATATTGTCTCTTCTCTACAATCATATTCAGTACACCTTTGTTGCTGTATTAATTGCTATACTAATTGGTGTACCTTTAGGAATTACAATCTATAATTATAGAAAACTTGGCAAACCAGTTTTGAGTTTGGCAAATTTAGTACAAGCTATACCAAGCCTAGCTATTCTTGGGTTTGTAGTGCCATATTTTGGAATCGGTGCAAGCACGGCCATATTCATGGTAGTGATTTATTCTTTGCTCCCGATTTTAAAAAATACATATACTGGATTAAGCAATATAAATAAAGATATGTTAGAAGCTGCAAAAGGCATCGGAATGACAAATACGCAGGTATTATTTAAGGTTCAATTTCCATTAGCACTTCCAGTAATAATGGCTGGAATTAGGATTTCATCAGTAACAGCAGTTGGACTAATGACAATAGCAGCCTATATAGGTGCTGATGTACTTGGAACTTTGATACTTTCGGGAATCCAAACAAACAACACCTATATGATACTGGCAGGGGCAATACCAGCTTGCATACTTGCTTTAATTATGGACTTTGTAATGTCTAGAGTAGAGAAGGCTGTGACGCCAGTAAGTACCCAATTAAAAGCTAGCAATATTAGCCCAGAATCAATTAGAGCTTTAAAGAGACAGAAAAAGCTAACTATTGCAACAGTAGGTACGGTATTTATAATTATTTTCTCAATATTAATTTATAATGCTTTGCCGAAAGAAGTTGATATAGTTGTCGGTTCAAAGGAATATACGGAAGGCACTATAGTCGCCAATATCTATGCTGAAGTATTAGAGAGGGAGACTGATTTGTCCATTGAAAGGAGAACAGGTCTTGGTGGAACAATGATTGCATATAGTGCAATATTGAATAGAGAAATAGATATGTACCCTGATTATACGGGAACCTTATTCGCAAGTGTAATGGAGGGTAGTTTCGCTCCAGGCATTTCGCCAGATTATGTATATCAACAAGTTGATAAATTTGTAGGAGAAGATGGGGAGTTAACCTTGTTGGAGCCTACTGATATAAATAGTACATATGTTGTTGGTGTTTCGCAAGAAGTAGCAGAAAAGTACAATTTGAAAAATGTAACAGATCTTTCTAGGGTTTCAAAGCAACTTGTAATTGGATGTAATTCGGAAGCTGTAGAGAGAGAAGATGGCTTGGCAGGGTTAACTGCCGCATATGATATGGAGTTTGGAGATGTTCTTACTTTTGCATCAGGTAGCTTGATATTTACTGCGTTGGATAGTGGTGACATTGATGTTGCAATTGTTAATTCAACAGACCCATTAGTTCAAAGCTATGATGTCTTTAGCTTGGAAGACGATAAAGCTTTCTTCCCTCCTTACCAGCTTGCTCCTTTGGTAACTCAAGAAATGGAATCAGAATACCCTGAGGCAGTAGCTGTTATTAACTGGATGAAAGATAAGTTGACAGATGAAGTGATGCGAGAACTAAATGGAAAAGTTTCTGAAGATGGCATTTCTCCAGAAGATGTTGCTAGAGATTTTGTGGATAACTTGCTTAAAGAACAGCCTTATGTTGCAGAATAATAGCAAGGACGAAACTGTAAATTTTTCAAATTAGCGGCTTGTCAAAATAGCAAAATAGTCATTTCAGAAAAGCTGAGAAAGAGAGCAGAAGACTCTGAAAATAAATTATTCCTCATACAGAAGATAAACTGTATGAGGAATTTAAATTTTTGTTAAAGTAGCAATAAAGAGAAGCATAAAAGCCTTTGTTAGTATAACTCTCGGATAAGGCGACTTTAGGGGGAAATAATTAAAAATTATCTATGCAATCTCTTGCGGTGATATTAGCTCAATTCATTTAAGTAACTGTTGATTCTAGAAAAAACTTTTTCTTTCCCTAAAATTTGTTGAATTTCCCATAAATCAGGCGACTGAGACCTACCCATGATTGCAATACGTATAGCTGTGCTTACATGACCTACATGCCCTTTAAATTGATCAGGATTTTTCTTGTAGTCTTTAGGTTTTTTAGCATATTTGAGCTCTTCTCCGAGTTCTTTTACCTTATTAAACCACTGCTCTTGGTTATCATCTTCATCATATAAAGAAAGATATCTGTTGAATATTTCTTTGGCATCGTCAGGAGAAATATTTTCGGGTAAATCTTCCTCGATTTTAAATGTTTCATCAAAGAAATAGCTAATAAACTCTATAATTTGGCTAGCATATATAAAGTCTTTTCTAGGCTTGTCTCCATCTCTTCCTAGAGATAAGGCTTCAAGTAAGGTTTTTCTGTTATTACTTAAAAGATTGAAAGTGGTTTCGTCAAATTCCTTAGCCCATTCAAGTAAAAAAGTAGCTAAGTTTTCATTATCTATTGTTAGGATTACATCTTTTGAAACATCATTAAGCTTGTTAAGATCGAACAAAGCTCCTGCTTTACTCATTTTTTCGAAAGTAAAGTTAAAGTCATCTATTGGAAGATCTGGGTTTTCTATTCTCCATTCTTCAAAATTAGAATTTAGAATAGTTAATAAGTATTCTCTTACAGCTTTATAGTGGTAGCCTTTTTCTTTGTAAAAGCTTAATGCTAATTCTGGATCGTTTCTTTTCGATAGTTTTTTCTTATTCCCATTTTCATCAAGTTTCATAAGGACTGCTGTGTGGCAATAGATTGGTTTCTCTAGCTCAAGAGCTTCAAATAATTCGATATGAATAGGTAGTGAAGCGAGCCATTCTTCCCCCCTAACTACATGAGTTGTTCTCATTAAATAATCATCTACAACATGAGCAAAGTGATATGTTGGAAGGCCGATTTTTTTAAGAATTACAACATCTTGAAAATTTCTGGGCATGGATATTTCACCGCGAATTCCATCAACTATAGTAAAGTAGTCAGACTGGTTTTCTTTGTCTATTTCAGAGTTTCCTTGAGATTTCAACCTGATAACATATTCGTCCCCGTTGTTTATCTTTGCTTCAACTTCCTCAAAAGTAAGGTCTCTACATTTTGCATATTGGCCGTATATACCGGGGGTCAACTTGTTTTTCTCTTGGGCTTCTCTAATCTCAGATATTACTTCTTCGTTCATAAAGCAAGGATATGCAACTCCTTTTTCTACAAGTTCTTTAACAAAAACTTTGTAAATATGGCCACGCTGACTTTGAGCATAGGGGCCATATTTGCCAGATTCACCATTTTTGTTAATTCCTTCGTCAAAAGTGATTCCGAAGAACCCGAGAGAATCTATAATTGCCTCGATTGAGCCTTCTACATATCTTTTGTCATCAGTATCTTCTAATCTTAAGTAGAAAATACCTTCGTTTAGATGTGCAATTCTTTCGTCCACAAAAGCACCGTATAGATTGCCTAAGTGAATAAATCCAGTAGGGCTTGGACCTAATCTTGTTACAGGAGCGCCGCTAGGAAGGTCTCGCTTTGGGTACATATTTTTGTAGTCTTCTGTAACCTTATCTATAGTGGGAAACAGTAGCTCTGCTAATTTTTTATTATCCATATTATTATTATCCTCCGTGAAATTACTTATAGTTACCAATCTATTATATAGATTTAAGGTGGTGTATACAACAAAATTTGCAAGAACTTAACAAAAATTATATAATATTTGAATAGAATAAAACTTGAGAGAAGTTTTAAATTGAAATTGAACGACTTAAGGCGAAAAAGAAAGGAAATGAAGAATAAGTGGATATAAATTATGGGATCTGGGCAGGTAGGTTTATAAGGATTATAGTAGCAGTTATAGTAGGGCTATCGCTAATAGGAACAAGTGCTTTTTATGGGCAAAGTCGTTATCAAGCATATGTTGTGGCAACTACTGTACCTGAAGCTCCAGAGGTTATTTTAGAGAAAAAAGAAGATGTAGCTCATTTAACTATAAATTGTAAAGATGATAGAGAAGGCAAAGAATTTGTTGTATATATTTCGGAAGATGGAGAAAAATTTGAGGAATTGCTAGTTACAACAAAAACTGAGAATGTAGTAGAAGGTTTAGAACTGGGTAAAAAATATCACTTCAAAGCTCAAACTAGAGTTTTTTATGATAAAGAAGAAATAGCAAGTAACCACTCGGAAGTTGCTAATGTTACATTAGATGTGCCGGTTGAGGTAGTTGAGCCAGTACCAGTACCACAACCAGCTCCATCAGAGGAAACAGTTATAAATGGATTTGAAGGATATTCTCACCCTATACATAGTAGTGCAGCTAAGTGGGCTCCTGAGGTAGAAAGGCAACTTAGAAATTTTGGCGTTTATACCGAAGAAAGAAAGTTAGTAATACTTAATATAATACATCATGAAAGTACAGGTAACGAAAATGCATATAACAGTGCTGGAGGATATGCTGGGTTAGTGCAATTTGGAACTCACTGGAAGCACGATTACCCTGAAAGTTATTTTATTGAAAATGATATACCGGGGGCATATAGCGCTGACAATAGGTTTAGCGGAAACTGGAGCATTCATAGGATTGTACAAGTTTTAGCTGAAGGTGGAGATGACGCTATAAAGCAACACTGGGCGGGCACTTGGAATAAGTAAGCTTAAAAAGTTAATACTTGATTATTTTCCAAAGATGAAAGAGAAGATTCCTTCAGGACTTCTCTTTTTTATTACTGACAAAAGGCCGAATTGAAGAGGGGGAAAATAATGGCTAAATTTTAATATATGGTAAATATAAAAAATCCAGTTCAATGAACTGGATTTTTTTGAGTTTTATATTACATTGGGAGTATGTTCCTAAATGAAATATAAACTTCTTTATGAGTCTTTTTTAATTTTCATAGTTAAGCTAATTCTAC
>CAYJHC010000023.1:0-23751 GCA_964370075.1 uncultured Oscillospiraceae bacterium
AAAATAAATAAGTTAAAGAAAAAGCGTACATATATGTACGCTTTTTTATTTGATATGATTAAATTGTTTAAGTACTTAAATCCTAATTATTAATGAACTTGCAATTATTTTTACTATAGTTCTAACTCATAGGCTAGAATACTCAGGACACTTAGCGAAGCTGTTTCAGTCCTTAAAATTCTTGGACCTAATGTAACTGGACTTGCACCAGCTTCAACAAGAAGTCTAACTTCTTCTTGTGAAAATCCTCCTTCTGGGCCAATTATTACACCAATAGACTCTATCTGCCTACTTGAATTTTGGGGAGTGCTTTTGATAATCAAGTCATTATGAATATTATTTTCTCTTAATAGTTCTTTTATAGTCTTGCTCTTCTCATTTTCATAAGGAAATACAATTAGAGTCTTTCCTTCAAGATCTTCTAATGCCATCTTAAAGTTAATCGGCATTTTAACTACCGGAACAATTCCCCGTTTAGATTGTTTAGCAGCAGAAAGAGCTATTCCATTTAATCTATCTGTCTTCTTTCCTTCTTTTTCACTTTTAGTCACTATTGATCGCTCCATAAAAACTGGAGTTATCGAATTTGCCCCTAGCTCAACGGATTTTTTTACTATTTCTTCTAACTTGCCTTGCTTTGGCACTCCTTGAAATATATCTATATCAACTGGAAGTTCTCTTTTTATCTGTGTTTTCTCTAAAATTTCAAGTTCTACTTCCTCTTTTTCTATTGTGCTTATTTTACATAAATACTCTGTTTCATTTCCATCTGACACTTCAACCTTCTCTCCTACCTTTGTTCTGAGAACCTTTGTCAGATGGTGAATTTCATCCTTATCAGCTAAAATAATTTTATCTTTTATTATTAGCTCTCTGTTAACGAAAAACCTATTCATTTTATACTCCATAAAGTCATTAATATACTACCCATTTCCTATAGCCATTTTCAATTATACATTTAACTTGCCTTATTGTTCCATGTGGAAAACAAGGGCGCACCAATCGTTTTTTTCAACTGCCTTCTTTAATATAAACCCTCTATTTTCCATCTCACTAATAAGAGAATCCATTTGCTCAACTAATATTCCTGATGCAATAAAAATTCCACCCTCGTTCATATGTTGCTTTAGGCTATCAGAAAGATATATAATCAGTGATGAAATAAGATTTGCCACTACAATATCTGCTTTCAAATCCAATCCTTTAATTAAATCTCCCTCTAACACGGTAATCTTGCTTTCCACATTATTGTTCTTTATATTTTCCTTAGCAACTCGCACTGCATCCTCATCTATGTCAATTGCTGTTATTTTAGTAGCACCAAGCATTGCAGCTCCTATGGCCAATATCCCAGAACCTGTACCTACATCCAATACATCTTTGTTCTTACAATTATATTCTTCTAGTAACTCTATGCACATTGATGTAGTTTCATGTGTCCCCGTTCCAAAAGCCATTCCCGGATCCATTTCAATTACACGATCTCCATCTTTAAGATCAACCTCTGATAAATTCCCCCATGATGGCTTCACTATTATATTTTCTGCTATTCTTTTGCTTTTATAATTTTCTTTCCACTTATGGTTCCAGTCTTCATCATCAACCACATCACTCTCTACCTTAATAACAAACTTATTTGAAAGTTCTTCCTTTAATTCCTTTTCAAGAGATACAACTTTCTTTCTTTCTTGCATGTCAAAATATAGAGTATATATATCCCCATCTTCCACTTTATTCTCATCTAAAAAATCCCATCTTGCTACTTTTTTAGATGCTAAAACATCTTCCCGGACTTGGATTCCTTCTACCGAAAACTCATAGTATTCCCTTTCAAGCAAAAAGAGACTTACCGCCTCTGTGTTCTCATTGTCCACATATATTCTTAATCTAATATATTTCATTATTTCTCCTAAAAAAAAGTGGGTGTTGCCACCCACTTTAATCACTTTAGTATAAAGGTTCTTCTGATTCGTCTTTTGGCTCATCAACATCTAAATGTTTTTCTAGAGTTTCTGATCCTTCCCCTGTAGAATCCCCTGCCATTATTTCTTCAGTTACAACCAATTCATCTTCTGCCTCTGCAACTTCTTTAGTTACGTCGTCATAAGATCCTTCTTCTTGTGGTGCTGGGGTAATTTCTTTTATGCTTAAACTAATTCTCTTCTTCTCTTTATCGATTTCAAGAATCTTTGCAGAAACTTCTTCACCTAATACTAATTCTTCATTAATATTTCCAACTCTCTTATGCCCAATTTCAGAAATATGTACTAAGCCATCTAATCCTGGTTCTAACTCTATAAAGCAACCATATTCTTTAATTTGAACAACTTTGCCTGACACAACATCGCCTACTGCATACTTGTCATCAATCGTTGTCCAAGGCTCAGGAGTAGTTTGCTTAAGTCCTAGAGAAATTTTTCCGTTTTCTTCGTTCATAGAAAGAATCATAACATCTAACTCTTGACCTAATTCTAGAACTTCTTTAGGATGCTTTAACTTGCCCCAAGAAATTTCAGAAATATGTAAAAGTCCATCAACTCCACCGATATCTACGAAAGCACCATAATCAGTGAATCTCATTACAGTTCCTTTTACGATATCTTTTTCGCTAACTTTACTCCAAATCTCTTGAATTATTTTCTTTCTTTCGTCAGCTAAATGCTGTTTTCTAGAGAATACAGCCTTCCCTCTTCTTTGGTCAACTCTTGTAACTCTTACATCAAAAGTTTGTCCAATGTACTCTTTAGAATCTTCAATATATTTATCAGACAGCTGTGATAATGGGATAAATCCTTGCACTTCTTTATAAATTGCAATTACTCCGCCGTTAACCTGTCTTACTACTGAAACTTCAATAAGCTCGCCATTATCATAGGCTGCAATGATTTCATCCCAGTGCTCTCCTGCTTCTAGTTTTTTTCTTGATAGAAGGATGTTACCATCTCCGTCATCATTTTTGATAACTTTAGCTTGAACTTCATCACCTTCATTGAAAAGTTCTGTTAACTTTTGTTCTCCTTCCATTGTAATCTCAGAAAGTGGAATAACTCCATCTTTTTTACATCCTAAGTTCACAATAATTTCTTTGTCTGTCACCTGGTGAATAGTTCCTGTAATCATTTCACCATTTCTTGGTAGTTTTAGTGACTTCTCGATTTCGTCCATGAAATCCATCATGCTTTGACCTTCAAATTTTTCGCTCATTTTGTCGAATACCTCCTCAATTGCGTAATCAGGCGTCGATGCACCTGCCGCAATTCCTATTCTATTATAAATAGCAACATTTTTCAATGGTAATTGACTAATTTTTTCAATAAAAATACTATTTTTGCAATTTTGTGACGCAATCTCAAACAATTCTTTTGAATTCGAACTACTTTTATCTCCAATTACTATCATATAGTCAACTTCTTCGGCTATTTTCTTGCACCCCTTTTGCCTGTCTGAGGTAGCTCTACAAATAGTATTCACTATTGTAGTATGAGAAAATTCACTCTCAATGTAACTACTAATTTCTTTAAACAACTCTTTTTGAATCGTAGTTTGGGCCACTACTAAGAATTTATTCTTATCTTTATCTCTCTGAGATTTTAGTTGATAAGCCTCAGATAAATTTCTAATAACAATTGCCTTATTATCGCACCATCCATTAATTCCAATAACTTCTGGGTGTTCTTTTTTTCCAACAATTATAATGTTGTGATCTATTTTATACTCGCTTACAGTTTTTTGAATTTTGGCTACATAAGGGCATGTTGCATCTGCTAAATCAATAGATTTTTCCTTGGCAGCCTTATACACTTCTTCTCCTACACCATGAGCTCGAATTATCAAATGTATATTTTCTGTTTCACTTATCTCCTCCAAGGAGGTAATTGTTTTTAATCCCTTCTCTTTAAGCTTTCCAATCACTTCTTTATTATGAATTATATTTCCGTAGGAATATACATTCTTCCCTTTATAAAGCTCTAATTCATTCTGTGCTTTTTCTACTGCCCTCTTAACTCCAAAGCAAAATCCTGCACAGGGAGCAATTTTAACTACTCTTTTCTTTTCCATATTATTCAATAAAATGATTAATATACTTATATATCTCTTATTAATTACTTTCTTAACTAATTTCCTTTATATTCTTATAGTTCAAATCAAAGACATTTTTATACTAATTCTTCAAAAGTTATATTAATCCTTTTCATACTCCTTTCGCCTTTCTAAGTAATTTTTAAAAGCAGTTTCTTTACCATTTTCTGTAGGCCTATAATATTTTACACCTTTTTTGTATAAATTGTCTGGCAAATATTGCTGAGTAACATATCCCCCATAGCTATGGGGATACTTGTAATTTATGCCTCTTCCTAAAGTCATTGAACCTTTATAGTGTGCATCTTTTAAATGATCTGGTACATCTGATATCTTACCGTGTTTTACGTCTGCCATAGCTTCATCTATTGCAGTTATTATGGCATTTGACTTTGGACAAGAGCAAAGGGTAATTACAGCATGTGCTAAATTAATCCTTGCTTCTGGGAAGCCTACAATGAATGCCGAATCTACACAACTCTTAACAATAGAAATTGCTTCTGGGTAAGCAAGGCCTATATCTTCACTAGCAATTACTAGAAGTCTTCTTCCTATTGTTTTTTCATCCATCCCACCGACAATCATTCTTGCCAAATAATGGATTGCTGCATCTGGATCAGAACCTCTAATTGATTTTTGAAAAGCCGAAAGTAGGTTATACTTATCTTCTTCCTTGTGAAAAAATGTAGCTTTTCTCTGTAAGGCTTCTCCTATTAGCTCCTTTGTTATTTTACCGCCTTCGCCAATGTTTTCAATTATAAAGCCTATTGTATCCAATGCTATCCTAGCATCTCCTGAAGAAAGTTCACTCAACATTTCTAAAGCACCTTCTTCTACTCTCAAATTCAGGTTTCCAAACCCTTTTTCTTTATTTTCTATGGTAGATTTGAGAATTTGAATTATATCCTTTTCTTTTAACGGCCTAAATTCATATATACTCCTCACCCTGCTTATTATAGCGTTATTTATAGCGAAATAAGGATTTTCAGTAGTGCTACCAATAAATTTGATTATGCCTTCTTCTAAGGCCTTTAAAAGGGAATCCTGTTGCAGCTTATTCCAACGATGAAACTCATCAACATATAAGTAAGTGATTTTCTTTTCTAGGCCTGTCGCTCTTATTCGGCTAGTATCAATCACCTCTTTTAAATCTCTAATCCCTGTTGTTGAGGCGTTTATTTCCACAAAGTTTCCGTCCATTTCCTTGGCAATAATCCTTGCCAAACTAGTTTTGCCTGTACCGCTGGGTCCAAAAAAAATCGCGGAGTTAAAGGTTCTATTCATTATAGAGTTATATAATAAAGACCCTTTTCGAAAGAAATGGGTCTGCCCTACAAACTCGTCCAAGGTTCTTGGTCTCATTCTAGTTGATAATGGTATCATTTTAATTTCTCCAATATATTTTTATATCCATCTGCACCATAATTTAAACATTTATTTATCCTGCTTATAGTTGCTGTGGATGCGCCTGTTTTTTCTTCAATTTCATGATAGGTTGTATTATTGTTTAACAATACTGCCACTTCCAATCTTTGAGCAATAGATTGTAACTCTTTTATAGTACATATATCTTCGAAAAATCTATAACACTCTTCTTCATTTTTTAAAGTTAGTATCGCTTTAAAAAACTGATCTATTTCATCAGTCTTGAACTTTGATTCATATGACATATCTCTACCTCCTAAAATTTCCCTTCTTCACTTTAGTACATTATATGACTAAATTACTATTTTGTCCACAACTAGTATATTTTTTAAAAAAGGCTAATGGCTTTTTCTAGTTGATTATCCTCCTGAGAGTTTAGATCATATTCTACTTTATAATCAGGAGTTATCCCCTCTCCATGAATTACATCCCCACTTGGGGTAAAGAATTGATTAATTGTTAAAGAAAATCCATCCCCATCAGTTGTTGGAGAAATAATTTGTATTACTCCTTTTCCAAAACTTTGAGTTCCTACCACTTTGACACCTTGCTCTTGAAGTCCTGCCAAAAGCAACTCAGAACTACTGGCTGAATATTCATTTGCTAAAGCTACTATAGGTAAATTGGTTTTTCCATTCTCCACTTCATAAGTTTCTCTGTCCCCATATTTATCCTCAGTGTATACAACTACTCCTTCATTTAACAGCATATCTGCTATGGCAATCGCCGAATCTACTAGCCCACCTCCATTATTTCTAAGATCAAGGACCACTCCTTTAACCTGTTTAGACTCCATTTCATCTAATTCTTTCTCAAATTCTGAAGCTGTACTCTCATTAAAAGTGCTAATTCTAATTACCCCCACATTTTCATCTGTAATCTCACTAGTGACAGAAACTTCTTTTAGAATTTTCCTAGTCATCGTATATATTTTCTCTTCTCCATTTCTACTAAAGGTCGCACTAACATCAGTGTCTACATCCCCTCGCAGTGCTGATGAATATCCTTCCAAAGAATCATACGTTTTTCCTTCTACTTCCAAAAGTATATCTCCACTTTCAACCCCTGCAGCCTTAGCTGGAGAATCATCCATTACACTTGTAATTTCAACCTCACCCTCGTCGTTATACATCATAACTATACCTACACCAGAATATTCACCTTCATGTGACTGAGATATTAATTCCATTTCCTCCAAATCTAAATACATTGAATATTCATCTTCAAGGCTATCAAATAAACTTCTATACAAGTTTTCAAATAATACTTCTTCATCCACCTCTTGATAATAGTTCCCCAATATCTCTTCAATAAACAAGTCCAACTTTTCATATCTATCATAAAACTCAGTTAGCTGTTTGTATTCTTCATTTGAAATTTGGGTATTCCCTCCACCTGAAAGGTACTGCAGCTTTGTAAAACCAAAAAACAACAGACCTCCTGCTACAAATGCAGCTACAACAATCATTACAAATTTTTTCTTTGAGATATTAATCATCATAATTATTCACTCTACTAATTCCTTTTACCTCTATTTGTGGGTTCCTCCATCTTTTGTACTCATTAACAGACAGATGCCCTAGCACATTAACTTTTATATCACTAAAAACCATGTTTTTTTCTAATTCTTTTGGAAAAAACATTATGCAGTCTATAGTCTTATTTGATTTAGATATCTTAAACTTAGCATGTTTTCCTTCATCTCCTACCGTTTTTTTATCAATAGTGGTAGCCTCAGAAACTTGAAAAATTATATTTTCATTACAAGTTCCAAATGGAGCCATTAATTCAACTTCTTCAGCTAGCTCCAAAGTGAGGTCTTCAACATCACAGATAATATCTGCTTTTATATAAGAAGAAAAAAGGTTTTTATCATTTTTTTTCATTACTCCAATCTTATTCTTAATTCGTTCTCTTAATATAGGTAAATCCTTCTTTTCTAAAGAAAATCCACAGGCACCTTTATGCCCCCCAAACTTAAGGAAAATATCATTATTATTCTTTAGAAATTCATGTAAGTCTATTGTGTCTACACTTCTAGATGTACCCTTTAGCCCTCCTTTTGAATCAGTAACAATAATTACTGGCCTATTATAATCTTCTTTTAATCGTCCTGCTACTATTCCTGTAATACCTTCATGGGCATTTTCTAAATATATTACTAAAAAATCTTCTCCTGCACACTGTTGGCTGATAGTCTCCTTGCACTTTTCTAGTATTTCCTCTTGTTCTTTTTTTCGTTTATTATTCTGACTTATGAGTGCTTCAATTATTCCCTCGACTTTACTTTCATCTACCTCTAAGAAGAGTTCAACGCCTACTCTAGGATCTCCCATTCTTCCAGCTGCATTTATATGTGGAGCAATAATATATCCAATTGTTCGAGTAGATATAGTGCCACGATTTGCCCCTACTCTTTCTAAAAAACAAGCAAGATTTTTCCGATCTCCTCTAGCAAGACTCTTTAACCCATATTTCACAAAAGTTCGATTTTCATCAACTAAAGGAACAATATCTGCTACCGTTCCAATGGCAAGCACATCTAAATAGTCATGTATAAACTTACTATCTAATCCACTTTTAATAAGTAGGCCTTGAGAAAGTTTAAATGCAACCCCACATCCTGCTAAATCTTTAAATGGGTAAGAGCACTCTTCCTGCCTTGGGTTAATCATTGAGCAGTCTAACTTTTCGGTACTGACTGTATGGTGATCAGTTATTAAAATATCTAATCCTATCGATTTTGCGTATTTAACCTCTTCATGGGAGCTAGCCCCACAGTCTACTGTAATAACAATGTCTGTTCCGCTATCCTTAATCTTGTCTAAGGCTTCCTTAGACAGCCCATACCCTTCTTCAATTCTTAGAGGAATGTAATAGTTAACGCTATCTTTCCTTCCGATAATATGCTCTAATGTGTTTTTTAAAATTACTATAGAAGTAATTCCATCTGCATCATAATCCCCATAAATGCAAATATTCTTTTTTTCTTTAATTCCTTTTAATACAAAATCCACTCCTGCTTCCATATTTAGAAGCAGAAATGGATCATATGTTTTTTGCGGAGTTTCTGAAAAAAATTCCTTAATGTCTTCTTCTGTTTCTATTCCCCGTTTGTTTAATAGGTCTAGAATAATTGGATTAATTTTTTTCATTATGTATTCCTTTTTTTATTCAGTATTATTGTTACGCAAACCTGGTCCAAAGATACCACGCTATATATCTTTTATAAGTAGCCTAGCGGATTTGTTCTCACGCCATTTATTCTAACCTCAAAGTGAAGATGTG
The DNA here is from genome assembly GCA_964370075.1 of uncultured Oscillospiraceae bacterium. GTDB lineage: Bacteria > Bacillota > Clostridia > Peptostreptococcales > Anaerovoracaceae > CAYJHC01. Next base: position 8,794 of record CAYJHC010000023.1, read on the forward strand.
GCCCTGTAGATTGTCCCGTAGATCCGGCACCTGCAATAGTCTGCCCCCTACTCACACTTTGTCCTGCAGAAACGTATAGCGATTGATTATGTGCATATAAAGTCATTATACCTCCGCCATGATCAATAATAATATAATAACCATAAGAATAATTCCAACCTGCCGTATATACGGTTCCTGCATTTGCAGCATAAATAGGAGTTCCATAGGACGCCGAAATATCTATTCCTGAGTGAAATCCTGTTGTACCACTACCAAACGGGTCTGGTCTTGATCCATAGTATGATGTAATTGTCCTGCTTACTGTAGGCCATGCCATATACCCCCCTGCATAGTCTTCATCGCTGCCCTGTCCAGCAAGTTCTGCAGTTAATCTATCTGCTTCTTTTTCAAGTTCCTGTATTGCTTTTTCTGTTTCTAATTGTTCTGCTGAAATCTTACTTCTTTCTGCAGCTAACTCTTCTTGTGCTACAGTTAACGACTCTTCTTTGGCAATCATGTCAGTTTCTTTAGCTTCTAGATTTGCCTTTGCATCTTCCAAGTTACCCACTTCTTCTTCAATTTGCTTATAATCTTCTTCAAGCTGATCAACTAATTCTTGGTCATTATCGTAAATCATCTGAACCATATCATAGTTAATAAATAAATCCGTAATACTTTCAGAGCTTAATAACACATCCACAAAACCCATACTACCACTTTTATACATGTTTCTTAGCCTTACATTAAGCTCTCCCCTATTATAATCTAGTTCTTCTTGCTTCTTTTCTAAGGCTGCAGTTGCTTCATCTACCTTCTTCTGTGCTGTGGTTATTTCAGATTTTAGCTCGGCAATATCTTCTTGTGCCGCTTTAATTTCAGCATTTAACGCATTAATTTCTTCTGCCAAATCTGAAAGCTGAGCTTCTCCTTGTGCTAATTCATTTTCTTTGTCTTCAATTTCATTATTTACATCACCAAGTGATTCTGCACTAACTGAAATTGTTCCTACAGCTAAAAATAGAACAAGAAACAAGGCTACCATTTTACTAGCTCTTCTTTTCTTACTTTTTATCATTTTTTCCTCCTTAAGTTCAACAAAACAATAGTTAAGCGAGGTTTTCATATTACTGTTTCCAGTATGGTGTATTAACACAGCAAGCATCCGTCTCCTCAGTTGCATGATTGCCAGTTATATCAATTTGTTCTTTCGTTATTTATCTAAAAATCTTCTCATTGAAAGCAAACTTCCAAATGTTCCAATTAGCATTCCTAGTACTGCAAATGACACACTTACATAAATTGCCAATGTAGATACATTAACAAGTGAAGTTGATAAAAGTGTGATGGCATCTGTACCGAATTTTTCCACTCCTTGCCAGTAAAGTAATAGTATTATACCTCCTGATATTACTGCAGAAATCAGTCCTATAGATATTCCTTCAATAACAAATGGGCCTCTGATAAATCCATTGGTTGCTCCAATATATTTCATTATCATAATCTCTTCTTTTCTTGCTGCCACTGTAAGTTTTATTGTATTTGATACAACCACTATCGAAACTATAACCAAAAATATCATCAGTATTCCAGCACCAATCTGCAAGGCATTTGTTACGGTAAGTAACCTATCCACTGTATCTTTATAGAAAGTGACGTCTTCAACACCTTCTATAGTTTCTCCATGCTTCGCTACCTCTTCTGCATTTTCCAAATCATCCATTTCTATAATAATAGAATTTGGCAAGGGATTTTCTCCTAGACTGTCCAATAGATAGGCATTTTCCCCCCAGCTTTCCTTTAGTATTTCTAAAGCTACATCCTTAGTTCTATATTCTACTGTTTTCACATTATCAATAAGCTTAACTTCTTCTTGTATCTCTTGTGATCTTTCAATGGTTGTTTCATCAAGAAGAAACAGTTCAATGCTATTATAATCATCTTTTACGCCCGAGATTGCTGCATTTAAGTTTAAAATTACAGCCAAAAAAATACCAAGTATTAACATCATAGCTGTTATAGCAAAGGTTGCAGTCGTCGTCATTGTTTTATTTCTAAATAGTTGTTTCAACCCCTGTTTAGTTGTATATCCAAGTTTACTGCTCATTTTTTTTCAACAATACCTCAACTCTTTCTTCAACCGTTCTATTTGCATTTCCTGCAAAGGTTTTAGAACTTACTCTACCGCCTGTTCCACCTTTGTTATATGTTCCTAGGGAATCCCTAATAATTTTTCCTTTGTCTATTGCAACAACTCTTTTATTCATCCTATCCACAATATCTTTAGCATGAGTTACCATTATTATGGTAGTACCTTGCGAATTGATACTATCTAAAAGTCTCATAATTTCCCAAGCTGTTTTAGGATCAAGGTTTCCTGTAGGCTCATCTGCAACTATTACTTTAGGTCTATTTATCAATGCTCTAGCAATAGCAACTCTTTGTTGCTCTCCTGCAGACAGTTCCTCAGGGTACTTATTAGCCTTATTTCCAATACCTACAACATTTAAAACTAAAGGAACCTGTTTCTTAATTTCGGCTTTTGAATGATTTGTTATTTCTAAAGCAAAAGCCACATTTTCTGCAACGGTTTTCTTTGGTAATAGTCTAAAGTCTTGGAATATCATACCAATATTTCTTCTATGGTATGGTACTGATTTTTTATGAAGTCTATTAACCACCTTATCATTTACAATTATTGATCCCTTGTCTAGGTCTATTTCTTTTAACAATAATCTAATAAAGGTGGTTTTACCAGCACCACTTGGACCAACAAGAAATACAAAATCACCTGCTCCAATTTCTATGCTAACATCATCCAGACCTATATTCGATTTATACCATTTTGTTACCCTATCAAATACAATCATTAATAGTTTATTTCCTCTCTGTATAAGCAAGTGCTAAAATTATTTATATCTCCATCCTTTGATTATAACATTTATATAATTTTATTTCAACTTTCCAGGTTACTTCATCAGTTCTCTTGCCTTCTCTACAATATCACTGTATGTCATCTTATACTTTTCTTTTAGTTCATCTGGCTTACCTGATTCTCCAAAAGTGTCTAATTGCCCTACCATTTTCACCTTTTGTGGAGCCTTTTCTGATAAAACATGGCATACTGCTTCACCTAACCCTCCAATTATTGAATGCTCTTCACAAGTAACTATACCTTTTGTCCCTTTAGCCGCTTTTACAAGGATATCTTCGTCTATAGGCTTAATGGTATGAATATCAATTACCCTAGCCTCAATGCCCTCTTCTTGAAGAACTTCTGCAGCCTTTATGGCTTCAGCTACCATTATGCCGGTAGCCACCAATGCAACATCATTACCTTCCCTAAGTTCTTTTCCTTGTCCTATTACAACTTCATCTTCCTCACTATAGACTATAGGTACTGAGGCCCTTCCTAGTCTTAGATAAACTGGACCATTGTGGAGTATACTTGCCTCCAAGAGTTTTTTGGCAGAAACGCCATCAGAGGGATTTAACACTACCATATTAGGGATGGTCCTCATAAGTGCAATATCTTCAAAAGTTTGATGACTTGCACCATCTTCTCCAACTGTAATTCCAGCATGAGTAGCACAAATCTTCACATTTAAATTAGGATATCCTATTGAATTTCTAATTATCTCAAAAGCTCTACCTGCTGCAAACATTGCAAAAGTACTTGCACAAACAACTTTTCCAGAAGCAGCCAGCCCTGCTGCAGTTCCATATAAATTCTGTTCTGCAATTCCCATATTGAAAAATCTCTCTGGATATGTAGTCGAAAACTCAGCTGTCATTGTTGATTTTGACAAGTCTCCATCCATCACTACTAGATTTTCATACTTTTTTCCGTATTCTACAAGACCTTTTCCATAGGCTTGTCTAGTTGCCATTTTATCCATTTATATTTCTCCTTCAAGTTCCTTAAGTGCAATTTCTCTTTCTTCTTTATTAGGTGCTTTTCCATGCCATCCGGCCTGATTCTCCATAAAGGAAACACCCTTTCCCTTAATTGTCTTAGCAATGAACACAGTAGGTTTTTCTTTTATTATCTTACCTTCTTCTAATGCAGATTTTATCTCTTTGTGATTATGTCCATCTCCTAAAATCACATGAAAACCAAATGCTTTAAACTTTTCTTCTATTGACTCAACATTCATTACGTCTTGATTTTTTCCATCTATTTGTAAGCCATTATTATCCACAATTACAAATAGATTATCTAGCTTATAATGGCTAGCTGACATTGCTGCCTCCCAAACTATCCCTTCTTGTAATTCTCCATCTCCTAGAATTGTATAAACTCTCCCTTTGGAGTTATCCATTTTATTGGCTAACGCCATACCTACTGTAGAGGAAAATCCCTGTCCCAATGACCCCGTTGACATTTCAACTCCTGGAATTTTTTTCTTATCTGGGTGCCCTTGAAGCATTGCCCCAATCTTCCTTAATTTTAATAATTCTTCTTTTGAGAAAAACCCTTTTTCTGTTAAGGCGCCATATAATGCTGGAGCTGCATGTCCTTTCGAAAGAACAAATTTATCTCTTCCTTCATCATTCATATTACTTGTATTTATGTTCATCTCGTCAAAATACAATACTGCCATTATATCTGCTATAGATAACGAACCTCCTGGATGTCCTGAACCCGCCGAACTAATTGACTCGATAATATGCTTTCTTATATTTTTACTTGTTTCTTTCAAAGTACTGGTTGTCATTATCTCTCCTTTTTCATCTTCAAAACTAAATAACTATATCTTCTTCATACCAAACTACTATCCACTAAGCTTATTTCTTTCAAGCATCTGATTTATACTATCCTCTTACCTTATTTGCTCAAACTAATACCTATATTTTATATTATTTTATTGTTCTTGGCATAGATACTGGAGGGTTTTCTTGAGAGGTCGTTGCAGCATTTCGCACTTTATTCCTTACCTCTTGGCTTTTCCCTGCAGGTTCCCGGGTTTTCTTTATTGCATATGGAATGTTTTCTAGAATATCTGTAGCTGTCATTCCCACGACTCCTTTATCTTCTGCTGCAAGGTCTCCTGCAAGCCCATGAACAAAAGTCCCATACGCTGTTGCGTAAATTGCTTCCTTCACCTGTCCTTTATCCCAAAGAGCAAGAAAGCTTACTAGAATACCAGAAAGTACGTCTCCTGAGCCTCCTGTTGCCATTCCTACATTTCCGCTTTGATTAACATAAAAATTATTATTTTGATGAACTATTGTGTTCTTCCCTTTTAACAAGGTAATTACCTTGTATTTATTCGAAAGTTCATTTGCCCATTCTTTTCTAGGAACTTTAATTTTTTCATACCCTAACCTACGTCCTAATAATCTTTCTGCTTCCGCCAAATGAGGAGTTATTATAATTTGACCTCTATATTTTTTGACATATTCAGTCATATTATGCTTAGCAATTAAATTTAGTCCATCCGCATCAATTACTAGTGGTCCACTATAATTTTTTAAAATGTTAAAAAGAATTTTCCCACCTTCTATTCCCATAGACAGGCCTGGACCTATTACAATCCCATTAAATTTTTCTAAGCTTTCTTCCGTAAAATATCCCAAATTTCTTCCAATGCAAGTAGCTTGAGGAACTCTACCATGTATCACTGAAAAGTATTCTTCTGGTACTGATGCAACTACAGTGCCAGCTCCGCTTCTAATAGCCGCTTCACAAGTTAGTGTTGCTGCACCCATCATACCCTTTGAGCCTGCTACAACTAACACTTTTCCATAATCTCCTTTATTTCCTGATTCTTCCCTTTCATTAAATATTAGACTATACTTCATAACAACATTCTGCCTTTCTTCTTAGCACTTGGTTTCACATATTAACGCTCTACAACCCTATTTATTAATAACAAAATAAATATTTTTCAATGCATTAACACGCACTAGCATCTTTAACCTAAAATTCTATTACAATTCTCAAGTGCCCACCTAACCAATTTTATAGTTCAAATATAAACTTGCCATCTGCCATTCGATACCTTGTTGGGTAATATTGCAGAGTATGCACTCCCTATAACTAATCAACTTTTAGTTAAGTAAGGATTATTTTCAAGCATCTAATAAATAGCGACTTAGATGCCTAAAATTATTTTGGCAAGTAAAAAATACGCTGTTACAGAAATCATATCTGTAATTGACGAAATCATCGGACTTGCCATTAGTGCTGGATCTATTTTCAGCTTCTTTGCAATCAAAGGTAGCATTCCTCCTATTGCCTTTGCCGCAAATACAATTACTATCATAGCTGCACAAACAGTAAGTGCAACTCCTAGACCTTCTTTTTCAATAAAGTAAATTCTTACAAAATTAAATGCGCTTAAAACTAAACCTATTACTATACTAATTCTAAATTCTTTCCAAAGAATTTTGTACCAAGATTTTGGTGCCACATCGCCCACCGCTAAACTTCTAATAATTAAAGTAGCTGATTGTGATCCTGAATTTCCTCCAGTACCCATTAGCATTGGCATATATGCTACTAATGCAATTACCTGTGATAGAGTAGCCTCAAAGGAGGTGATTATACTCCCGGTTATAACATAAGAACACATTAATACGAAAAGCCACACCAGCCGACTCTTCACATGAGAGAAAACACCTCTATCTAAATATCCTGCAGTAGTTCCGTCAAAAACTCCTGCCATTCTTTCCATATCCTCTGTGGCTTCTTCTTCAATTACGCTAAGTATGTCATCTACAGTTACAATTCCCACTAACCTATCTTCATTATCAACCACAGGAATAGCTATAAATCCATATTTCTTAAATTTTTCGGAAACCTCTTCTTGATCTTCATATACATTTATCGAAACAAACTCTTCTGTCATAATTTCTGAAATAAGACAATTATCTGGGCTAATTACTAAGCTTCTGAGAGAAACAAGACCAATCAAGGTTCTTCCTTTTGATTTAACATAACAGGTATAGACCGTCTCACTATCCATTCCCTCATTACGAATATATTCTAAAGCTTGCCCTACAGTCATATCCTTCTGTAAGCTAATATAATCTGGGGTCATCAAAGTTCCTGCACAGTTATCAGGATAGTTTAAAAAAGTATTTATTAGCTTTCTTTCATGTTTCGGAGCTTTTTCTAAAATTTTATCAACTACATTTGCAGGTAGTTCTTCTAATACATCTATTTTATCATCAAAATCCAACTCTTCTATAATAAATTCCATCTCACTATCCGTTATAGCTGTAATAATTTTTATTTGATCCTCAGATGGAAGTCTTGAAAAAACCTCAACGGAAACATCTTTAGGTAACATTCTAAATACAAGGACGGTCATGTATATATCTAATTCCTCATATATTTCCTCTAAAATTTCAGCAATGTCTGCCTCATTATTATCTAAAATAAGCTTTCTTGCTTCTACATACTGCTTTTCTTCAAGAAGGGATATTATATGTTTAATTATTTCTTCAAAATCAAGATTTTTTTCCATACGCCCCCCCTTTTCAATTCAACCAATGTAAAAATTATCCTTGTTTTGAATAATCACATACCTATTTAGTAGTCTATGTACCACATTTAATTATACTCCATTTAATGTCCTTATATCAAGCATATCTAAGATTTAATTTTGCAATTAATTTTGTATTTCAAATATAAATATTGTAATAATTAATAATAATTTTGTAATATAAAATAATTATTACAATAAGTACACAGTTTTATTTTATCCAGGCATAAGCAATTAGCGTTTCTCTAGTTGCCGTTGCTTTCTTTGCTCTTAATGAGAAAAAAATTATTCAAGTTTCTTATTCCTAAAGATACAAAAACTACAAATATTATAGCTACTGCAATAGGCAAAGTTCCTTGTGTTTTATTTATAACCATCCATATCAGTATCACAAAAGAGAATATTCCCAGAATTATCTGAATTATCCCACTGGAAATAATAAATATTCTTTTTTTCATTACTTCTGTATCACCTTTCTATCCCATCAAAATCTTTACACAGGTTATTGTTTTCGGCTTTCCTTCAATTAAAATATTAAACTCACCTTGCGCATTTACTTTTGACAATTTTACATTTCCAAGTGTTGCCGCATTTATATCTTCCACTAACTCTTTAGAGCCTCTATCATTTAGGAGAGAAAAATCTTCAACCGTTCTTTTCACCATAAGCCCCTCTAAAAAGAACTCTTTTAGAGCAATATCGAACTTTATGTTTTTATCACTGTCTATGTTCTCTACAACAATAAATATTTCATTCTTTCCCCTTACTATGCATTGATTTTTCTCCTCGTAGATAATGTCCCCCTCAACCAAACTTAATAAATGTAATGCTCCAAATAGATAAGTTAACCTATTCTCCTTTAGTAAATCTGAAACTTTTACAGAAACTTCACCTCCGCCAAGAATAGCTTTCACTAGTTCCCCTTGCCTTGCAGATGAGTTTTCTTCTCTCACTCCTATATTCACTCCTGCTTCACCTAAACTTTTAACAATCTGATTTGCAACAATATTCTTCTTCATTTCTTTTTCACTAAAATTAACACTGATAGTTGCTTGCTTGAGCGATTTTATCTGCTGAATAAAATTAAGAAGCACTGCTAATTCATCAATATCGTTGGCAACAATTCTAACGTTATTCTTAAATTTCCGTATAGACTTCGCCTCTGCCAAATCTATCTTAACTTCGCTCTTTTTCTTAGACTCTAATACTTCTTCCCCTTGATATTCCTCTAATAACATAATAGCTTCTTCTAATTCAAATGGCTTTCCATATTGTTTTTCGCTTACCTTTAAATCATCTCTATATTGTTGTGGAGTTATCTCAAAGTACTCTAAGAAACATTTTTTCATATATTGAAGGCTAGAAAACCCACAAAAATTGCTAATTTGTGTTAATGATAGTTCAGGTTTTAGCAATAACTTTTCTGCCTCTTCAAGTCGCAAATAGTTTATCAAACCTTGAAAAGAAGCACCAAATTTTTTTGTTATTAAATGTGAAAGATAATAAGAATTGAGATGCTCCATTTCCGCTACTTCTTCTAATGTGATTTTTTTATCCACATTATCACTAATATATCTAATAATTCTCTCTATTCTATCTAAGTCTGTAGTGGTTGTTTCTCCATGCATAGTAAAGAAATTATTTTTGTATATAAAAAATCCTCTGTACTTTTCTATTAAAAGCTTGATTAAATCTTCCGTCATTAGCCCTAGATCACCTGTTTTTAAAAAGTATGCTTCAGCAATATTAGACATGGCTTGTCTTAACATATTAAGCTTCTCTTTATACTCAGCTGCCTTTTTGTCATATTTTGACAAATTATGCTTTTCACACACAAATACCATATCCACCAAATTTGGATGTAAGTATTTAAATTCTTCCATATTAATGAACAAGCTAAGGTAAATAAGGTCATCAGTTCCAAAATAGATTTGATGCAAATCATCTTTTTCTGAAATTACCATATCTCCTTTTTCAGCAAGGTAGTCTAGGCAGTTAATCTTACATCTTAAACTGCCTCTTAGAACTAAAATTATTTCTGTTTCATCATGTTTATGCTTCCCCTCCCAAATTAAGTTGGAGAACTCTGCCCTAATAGGCTGATCCTTAACAATTCTTCCTTCAACATCCATTTTCCCACCAAACAACTTTCTTTTGACTAACAGATTTTATTCTTACGTTTTTTTTATTATACCAAACTTTTCTATATATTAGTAAAAAAAACAGCCCAAATGGGCTGTTTTCTAATGTTGTTTAAAATATAAGGATATACCTATACTAGTTTTCTTACTTTGGCTCAACTGCTTCTCTAACTTCTACGTCAGCAATGATATCCAGTTCCTTAGCGCAATCTAGGTAGTAATCCACCTCCTCAAAAGAAAGCATATCTGAACTCATTAACCCAGGTCTATTCAACTTATCGTTTACAAACATCTTAGTAAATAAAGCACCGCCTTGACCTGTCAAATACATTTCTCCTGTAAGCCCTGATCTTTCAAAGGCTTCTACACATCCAGGAGCTGAAACATAGGTCTCAACTAATACATCTTTCCCTTCTTTCTTACCATAGGCCTCAACTACAAAGGCACCTGTATCTGACACTAAACCCTCATCCAGTATCTCTTGAATTTCATGCGCAAACTTAGGCGCTGCTGGAATATGGGAAAGTATAACTTCAAAAGGAACTACTTCTTGTCCATTTATCATTTCTTTTTTCTTCGAAAGAAGGCCCGCTCTATATAAAGGAGTTGAAAATTCAACACCTATGCCACCATACTTAAAATATGCATTTTGGCAGCCTTTAAAATATTCTTTTGCATTTAACCCTAAATAAACAGGCTCGTCATGCGCATGTTCTACCAGCGTAACTTCTTTATCTATTCCCTTAAACTTTCTTTTAATCGGCAAGCTATGTGGCTCTGTTTCAACAAGTTCCCCATTCATATAAGCATAAGATTGGTCAATCATATCACCTAATGCGGTTACCGGAGACCACCAGAAAGGCATAAACCTTTTAGCCTCCACTCCTTCATATACATTGCAATATATTGATTCACAGCTGTCCAGATATCTCATCGCATTTCTTGCAACAACACAGATAAGACCTGGTGCTGATCCAGTTCCTATAATAGCAGTCTTTCCTATGGCCTTAAATCTATCACCATAATCTTTGTACATTATTTTTATTCCCTCAACATAGTCCGGCACAATTACATCTGTTGCCGCAAAGTCTTGATAGTTACATTTAAGTTCTAATGCCGCTTCTAAAACTATTGGGCCAAACTTTAGAGGCAAAGCATTAACCAAAAGGTCACAGCCTTTTGCTGCAGCAACTATACTATCTTTGTCATTTGCATCAACCTGTACACCTCTTCCTTTTTTTAGCATCCCTACTAGCTCATTAACTGCATCCACATCATAGTCGGCACAAATAATCTCACTAACATTCGTTTCTTCATCCATTCTTTGAGCTACCGTTGATCCTTGGGCACCAGTTCCTAACAAGAATATCTTTTTCATATTTTCCTCCTAATTCTTTACTTGTGAAAAGCTATCTTTCATTATCAATAATAGAACTATCAATTATACAATTACAAAAATATATTCATATACGATGCACTCTCCTACTCATCGTGCAGGAGCTACTATCTACCATTACAAGCCTGCTAAAGTATGTAATCATATTAAAATTAAGTTATCTAAAGATTGTTTATATCTTAATTCATTCTAAGGTTTAAAAACACCGAAATCTTGTTTTCCCAAATATAATTTCTTGTTACTTAAACTTCATCAATCTCTAAATTTTCAGACTAATAGCAAGAAAAACTACCTAATAATGGCAAAATTAAATAGCAGACTATACAAAATTATGCATAGTCTGCTATTTGTCATTAAAATCATATTATTCTAAACGTTAGTTAAAATAAATATTTTTAACTCGCATTAACGTAATTTACTACATCAAGTCTTCCATAGAAAGAAGTTTTATCCCACCCTCTTGTAGAACTTTAATGGCACCTTCGACATTATCAACTCTAAATATTATTACGGCATTATTATTTATTGCCTTCATAAACGAATAGATGTACTCAATACTAATCTCTGCATCATTAAGAATGTCAGCTGCTCTATCAAGGCCACCTGGCGAGTTACTAATTCCTAAGGCAATAACCTCTGTAATACTAGCTGCAAATCCATCTTCTTTAAGGGATGCAACTGCTTTTTCTGCATCATCTACAATACAACGAAGTATGCCAAAATCAACTGTATCTGCAATACAAATGGCCTTCATATCCACTCCACATCTTGCGAGAGACTTAGTAAAAGCCGCAAGCCTTCCTGGTCTATTTTCAACATAAACTGATATTTGTTTTATTAACATAATTTCCTCCTTATACTAACTTTCTTTTATCTTCTACTCTAACAGCTTTTCCAATACTTCTTGGTAGAGCCCCTTCGTTCAAGAAAGTAAGTTTTGCTGAAATTCCAAGTATCGATCTTAACTCGTGGCTTACCCTATCTTTTAGGTTCTCAATAAATTTAATATTATCAAAAGTTAATCCTTCAGCAAGTTCCATCATTATTTCAAAAGTATCCGTATTGTTTACTCTATCAACAACAATTTTGTAGTTCATTGTTAACTCTTCGAACTTAGCTATCACTGTCTCAATTTGAGTCGGAAATACATTTACTCCACGAATAATAAGCATGTCGTCAGTTCTTCCCATAACCCTACTCATTCTAACATTTGTTCTTCCACATCCGCAAGGTTCATTCATCAAATAAGCAATATCCCTTGTCCTATATCTTATTAAAGGTATTCCTTCTTTTCCTATAGTTGTAAATACTAGCTCACCTTTTTCTCCATAAGGAAGAACTTCTAATGTATCTGGGTCAATTATCTCTGGAATAAAGAAATCCTCATTGATGTGTAATCCATTTTGCATTTCACAACTATTTGAAACTCCTGGGCCTAGTATTTCACTTAGTCCATAGATGTCATGAGCTCTAATATTAAGTCTTTTCTCAATTTCTTTTCTCATCTCTACAGTCCAAGGCTCAGCCCCAAAAATACCTGATTTAATTGACATATCTTCAATAGACATGTCAGGGCTCTTTTCAATTGCTTCTGCAAGTGTAAGAGCATATGAAGGTGTGCAACAAAGGACCGTACTTTTAAAGTCCTTCATTAGTAGTATTTGCTTTTCTGTATTACCGCTACTCATCGGAATAACAGATGCTCCTACATACTCAGCTCCTGCATGTGCTCCTAATCCTCCTGTAAACAGCCCATAACCATAAGCTACTTGTACTACTGAGCTTCCATCTCCACCAGACATGGTTAAGCATCTAGCGAAACACTCAGCCCAACTATCCAAGTCTTTCTTTGTATATCCAACTACGGTTGGTCTTCCCGTAGTTCCTGAAGAAGCGTGGATTCTTACAATCTCACTTAGAGGTGTTGAAAACATTCCATAAGGATAATTATCTCTAAGATCATCTTTGTAAGTAAACGGTAGCTTCCTTAAATCATCTAACGAAGAAATATCTTCTGGTGTTAACCCTGCTTCTTGCATTTTTTCTCTGTAAGGGGCAGACCTTGTATATACTCTTTTTACCGTTTTCTTTAGTTTTTCTAGCTGAATTTCATTCATTTTAGATCTTTCAGCACATTCCATAGGCTTATTCCAAATCATAATTTCTCCTCTATTAACTAAAATTTTCATAGTTGCTACTATTCAATAGCCTTTTACACATTTCACATATAACATTGATAAACTTAACTGTTCCTATTAAACTTCTCTTCCCATTTCAAAAGCCTTTTTATTTAGGTCGACGAAGGCAGGCTTCATATTTTCTTCGATTTTCTTTATCCAAAGTTCCTTTTCAAAAGGTAGGCTTGTAGACAAGGCACCTAGCAGAGTTGTGTTTACCGCTTTAGGGCTTCCACATTCTAACGCAATCTTTAACGCATCAATTATCTTTACATCTGGGATATTTTCTTTAAAATAACCTTCTAAATTTTCCGGGTATTTAGCAGCTCCAATAATTACTGGCATAGGGTTTATTTCTTGATGATTAATAAACATCGTCCCCCCTTTTTTTAAGTAAGGTACATACCTATACCCTTCTAGCATTTCAAATGCCAAAATAACATCTGCTTCTCCTTCGTCAATAATTGGCGATGCAACCGTATCTTCACTTATCTTCACATGAGTTACTACACTGCCACCTCTTTGAGCCATTCCGTGAACCTCCGAAAGTTTTACATCATAACCTTTTTCAAGGGCGATATTTCCTAGCAATACGCTGGCAAGCAAGGTTCCTTGTCCCCCTACTCCTACAATTAGAATATTTAAATCTTTCATTTATTTACCCTCCTTAATTGCATCAAACGGGCACACTCTTTGGCATAGCCCACAGCCAACACATCTTTCTTTGATAATCACTACTTCTTTCCCTTGTTTTTCAATTGCTGGACAACCTATTTCCATGCACTTCATGCATTTCTTACAATCTTCTGTAATATGATATTTTATATCAGTAGGTTTAAGAATCAGAATACATGGCCTCTTTGTAATTATTACAGAAAGCTCCTCTCTTTCTGATTCTTCTTTTATTATTCTCTCCAAGTTTACTAAGTCAAACGGATCAACTTCAACAATGTTCTTAACCCCAATACTTTCACAAATTCCTTTAATATCAATATTTGGTGCAGGTTCGCCTTTTGCATTAAAGCCAGTAGATGGGTTATGTTGATGCCCTGTCATTCCTGTAATTCTATTATCTAATATCATTACAGTGCCATTACAACCATTATAATGCATATTAATTAAGCCAGTAATTCCTGAATGAAAGAATGTTGAGTCACCTATTACCGCAACTACATCTTTTTCCATTTTTCTTCCACCGGCCATTGCAAAACCATGAGCCATAGATATCGACGCTCCCATACATAGACAGACATCCATTGCAGAAGTTGGTGGTAATGAGCCTAAAGTATAGCATCCGATATCTCCTGAAACAATTTTCTTCAGTTTTCTAAGGGTGTGAAAAACTCCACGATGAGGACACCCTGCACACATTAGCGGCGGTCTTCCTGGAGCCTCTCCAATTTCTAAAGTTGCCTCAACAGGCTTTCCAAATGCTTTTTTAATCCTATTAATTGAATACTCTCCTTGTATTCCTAGCAAGTCCTTTCCTGTTGCATCAATGCCTAATAGTCTAGTTTGGTTTTCAATGAAAGGTTCCCCCTCTTCCATTACATATACCTTTTTTACGGTAGCTGCAAATTCTTTTATAAGTTCTTTTGGTAATGGATATACATTACCAATTTTTAGAATTGATGCTTCCGGCATTGCTTCTTTAACATATTGATAGCAAATTCCAGAAGTAATGATTCCTATATCGCTATTTCCTTTTTCAATTTTGTTTATCTCAAATTTATTACTATCTTCTGAAAACTTCTTTAATCTAGCTTCTTGCA
>CAYJHC010000024.1:0-23237 GCA_964370075.1 uncultured Oscillospiraceae bacterium
AGCCTATGTCAGCAGCAATTTCTTCGATGCTTTTATCTGTTTCAAGCAGTAGGTGGGAGGCAATATTTGCTCTTTTATGAAGGATGTATTCGGTTATGCTTTTCCCTGTAAAGAGCTTAAATACCTTTTTTAATTTTGTGCCACTCATTCCTCCAATTTTAATCAGGTCACTTTGTCTTATACCGTCTTTAATGGAATTATCCATATACTCTATCACTCTCAATATATGCTTATAGTCTTCAGACTTAGCAGGAAGGCGAGAGTTTCCCATATTAATTAATTCTGACATAAGCTCATAGGCCTTAGCTGCACAAAACATAGCCCCACTAGTGCCAGTAAAAGTGTTTTTATTTATGGAAGATAATATAGCAATCATGTTAGTAGGCCAGTTGTGGTCTCCACCTAAATTCATAAGAATATTAATAGGGCTATCATCGATTCTCTTAAGGTCAAAATTATCGCTTAGGTGCTTTTCATAAAATGCAGGAAAGTATGTAATATCAACATAGCGTACACGTGTTCCAGCTTTTATGCTTGCTTTTGATACCTTACATTCTTCCTCTATGTACATTACAACTTTACCTGGCGAAATATGCTCAGCAGTATCAAGCCTTATTGTTATGTAACGCTCTTTTGGGCTGAAGGTTCCGTTAAAATCTTCTAAAAAAACAACATTACATTCTGTAATTACAAAATAGTTTTCATGTATATAGTTCCACATATAGCCTTTGGAAACTCTAGAGTCTCCGCGCATATATTCTCCGAAGCCCCGCTCATTTATGGCACTGGGGGTAAGGCCCATAGAAATTCCTGAGTTATAAAACAGATTTTTTATTAAAGTATTTTCCATAATCTTTCCTTTCGGACATAATTCCTTTTCGGTTAGTCTAACATAACTAAACTCCATTGACCTTGTAAATATCATTTTATATAATAATCGAGTTAGTATACACAAACATCTAGAGCATATCATAAAAACAATGAATTATCAAGGAAGGAAAAGAAATTGAATGACATACGTTGTAAAATGTGGCTGTTTTTATTAGTGGCAATTGCTTCATTTATTGCCAAGGATATTATGTATAATGCCATCTTATATGTAATAATTGCCTGCATTTCCTTTTGCTTTGGACAAAGAATGTCCCTGCTGAAATACACAGCTATCTATATGTTTTTTGTTGGTTTACACTTTTTGGCATATATTTCTCCAGCGACTATAGGCGGCATTTTTCTAACTATTACTCTCTTTATTAGAATGTTTATTCCGTTGTTACTTTATGCAAAGAGTTTTATGGCATCTATAAAAGTATGCGAAATAATAACTGCATTATATAGGTTAAAAATCCCGCGTTCTTTTGTTATAACTTTGGCAGTGGTGGTAAGATTTTTTCCAAGCGTAGGATACGAGATAAAACAAGTGCAAACAGCAATGAAGCTAAGGGGAATAGAAGTCTCATTTAAAAATATTTTCACAAAACCTATGCTATTACTTGAAAGCTTTATTGTACCAATACTTGTGAGGGCAAGCACCATTGCAGATGAACTAGCAGCAGCTTCTATAACTAGAGGCCTGGATAATCCAAACCCACGTACAGCATATTTTGAATTAAAGCTGGAAGCAAGGGATGTAGCCTTAACTGGTGTTTTTTCATTATTAATTTTAGCAACCTTAATTGTACGTTATATTTCATAAATGGAGGTGAAGTATTGATTGAAATTAAAAACTTAACCTTTCGTTATGAAAGTAGAAAAAAGTACGCCTTACATAATGTGGATTTGAATATTAAGAAAGGTGAATGTGTAGTACTATCAGGCGGCTCAGGTTCTGGAAAGACAAGTATTACTAGATTAATAAACGGCCTAATTCCAAACTTTTATCCTGGCAAGATTAAGGGCACTATTAAAGTTGATGGTATGGATATTACGGAGATGGAACCCCATCAACTTACGGAAAGAGTAGGTTCAGTTTTTCAAAATCCTAGAACTCAGTTTTTTTCAACTGATACAGATAGCGAATTAGTGTTTGCTATGGAAAACTGCGGGCTAAGTAGAAAAGATATGGAGGCTAGATATGAAAGAACGGTGAAAGACTTAAGGCTTGAAAACTTATGCAGAAGAAATACAGAAGGGCTTTCTGGGGGTGAAAAGCAATTAATTGCTTTTGGCAGTGTTTACGCATTGAATCCAAGCATATATGTTCTCGATGAACCATCTGCAAATTTAGACATTGACGGTATAAAAATGCTGTCAGAAACAATTCGCAGCTTAAAAGAGAGAGGTAAAACTATTCTTATTGCAGAACATCGACTATATTATTTAAATAATATAGCAGATAGAGTGGTTCTTATGGAAAAAGGTAGTATAACCAAAGAAATAAGTATGGATAAGCTAAATAATCTGTCTGATGAGGAATTACACAATATTGGACTAAGAACTTTGAATAATAAACGGGCAACCTCCTTGAAAATAGATAGAAATAATGCTAAGAATCTTCTTGAAATTGATCAGTTATCAGCAGCTTATGGTACCAATACAGTATTTCAGAATCTAGAAATATCAATTAGAGAGGGGGAAGTTGTTGGTGTTGTAGGAAGAAATGGAAAAGGTAAGTCTACACTTATAAATATAATTTGCGGAGCAAAAAAAGAGAAGAAGGGTAGGGTAATGTTTAATGGTAAAGAAGTTAGAACAAAAGCCAGAAGTAGAGAAGCCTACCTAGTAATGCAAGACCCTAATTATCAACTATTTTGTGATAGTGTTTATGCAGAGTTAAAACTTTCTAGATGTGATAAATCCTTTTCAGATGATGAGATTTATGAAGTTATGGAAATGTTAGACTTAAAAGAATTTAGGGATATGCATCCATTATCACTATCGGGGGGACAAAAGCAACGGTTAGCAGTAGGAATTGCATATTTAAGTAATTCAAATGTACTATTGTTCGACGAGCCAACAAGCGGACTTGATTACAGAAATATGATTAATGTTGCTAAACTTATTAAAAACTTGGCGAATAAAGGCAAGGGGATATTGGTTATTTCACATGACGATGAGTTTTTATCGCAAGTGTGCAATCATATAGTAAAAATATGAAGTAATTTAAAAAAGAAAGGGAATTATTATGAACAACAAACTTAAAGCAAGAGATTTTATTAACATTGGTATTTTCACAGTCATCTTTATTATTCTATTTATGGTTTTCATTTTGGCTTCGGGCATTGTAGTTGTCACATGGCCATTTGGAGTAGCAGCTGCTGGATTAGTATTGGCGCCTATTTATATGCTACTAGTTACGAAATGCCCAAAACCAGGAACAGCATTTATTCTATTTACAATTCATGGGTTTATGTTATTTATTATGGGATCAGGTTGGCCTATTGGATTAGCGGCTCTTACAGGAGGGCTAATTATTGAGATTATTACAAGGGGAAAGAACAAGACCAATTTAACTTTGCAAAGTATCTCATATTCATTAGCTATGGTTTCAATAGCTCTAGGAACTTTAGTTCCAATGTTTACAATGAAAGATTTTGTTAAAAACCAAGCAGCTGGTAATGCGGTACAAGATGAATACATGTTACAAATTCTTGACTTCTTAACAGGCCCTGTTTTCGTCATTGCGATTATAGCTACATTTGTTTTGTCTTTGGTAGGAACATTTATTGCAAAACTAATACTTAAAAAGCATTTTGTAAAAGCTGGTTTAATAAAAGCTTAATAGTGTAGTGGAAATAAATGAGCCACAATAATGTGGAGGAAATATAATGAAAAAAGAAAAGAAAAAGTCGTTATTAAAACAGCTTTTGAAATATTCAGGTAATCGAAAGTGTCTTACATACATTGGTATGGTTTTGTCGGGAGTTAGTGCTATTTTAGCGCTTCTCCCTATAGTGTTTATTTGGCTTGGAGTGAGAGAAGTATTTTATATGTATCCAAACTTTGTTATGTCTGAGAAGTTAACCTTATTTGGGTGGCTTGCAGTGATAACCTCAATTCTTGCAATGGTAATCTATTTTATTGCATTAATGTGCACTCATGCAAGTGCATTCCGAGTAGCAAAGAATTTGCGGCTTGCGGCTATAACTCATTTAGCAGATCTACCCTTAGGATATTTTAATAAAATGGGAAGTGGGAAAATAAGAAGAACTATTAGTGAAAGTGCGGGGGCAACAGAGACTTATTTGGCACATCAAATACCAGACCTAGTTGGGGCCTATATAACTCCTGTTGTAGTACTTCTTTTATTGTTTGTTTTTGATTGGGGGCTAGGCCTTATAAGCCTAATACCTCTTGTTTTAGCAATGTTTTCTCAATCTCTAATGATGGGTAAAGGCTACAAAGAGAGAATAGAAGCATTTCAAACATCTCTTGGAAACATGAACAATGAAGCAGTTGAATATGTGAGAGGGATTCCCGTTGTGAAAACTTTTGGTCAAAGCATTTTTTCTTTCAAAAAATTTTACGACAACATTATGGAATACAAGAAGCTTGTTGTAAAAAATACATATTTTTATAGAAACCCTATGAGCTTTTATCAAATGTTTTTAGGCTCCGTTGCTATTTTCTTAGTAATAGGTGGGGTCTTACTTTATCTTATTTCCGAAAAGGAAATGGAATTTTTGCTTGACTTGATCTTTTACATACTTTTCACACCTATATTCACCCTTATGATGACTAGGATTTTGTGGACAAGTCAATATACATTAGTGGCAGAAGATGCATTGAATAGGATAAATACTTTATTAGAAACTAAGCCTCTTCAATATGGAGAAAAAATAGAGGCTTTGGACAACTTTAATATTTCAATTGAAAATGCAGCATTTAAATATGAAAACTCAGAAAAAGATGCTGTTTCGAACATTTCTCTAAACATTAAAGAAGGTCAAACTGTAGCGCTAGTAGGAGCTTCAGGCAGTGGGAAAAGTACAATTGCCTCATTGATTGCTAGATTTTATGATGTTGTAGAGGGAACTATTACAATTGGTGGAGTAGATGTAAAAAACATAGGAGAAGAAACATTGATGGACAGTATATCTTTTGTTTTTCAGAACACTAACTTATATAAGTCAAGCATATTAGAAAATGTAAGGGAGGGTAAGCCAGAGGCCACTGAAGAAGAGGTGTTAGAAGCGATAAAAAAGGCACAATGTAGTGATCTTATTGGCAAGTTACCAGATGGAATACACACAATTGTTGGGAATGAAGGAGTCTTCTTATCAGGGGGAGAGGCTCAAAGAATTGCAATAGCTAGAGCAATTTTAAAAAATGCCCCAATATTATTACTAGACGAAGCAACTGCTTTTACAGATCCAGAAAATGAACACCAAATACAACTTGCTTTAAGCCAGCTCGCCAAAGATAAGACTGTTGTAATGATTGCACACAGATTATCCACGGTGAAAAATGCTGACATTATACACTATATGGAAAACGGTCAGATTAAAGAGAGCGGAACCCATAATGAGCTTCTTAGAAAGAAGGGCAAGTATAATACAATGTGGAATGAATATCAGACAGCTTTTACATGGAAAGAAAGGAAAGAGTATGAAAAACTACTTTAAAAGGACCTTTGCCTTATCTGAAAAGGGTGCAAGAGGAATAGTTAAGGCAAGTCTATATAGAACAATTAGCAATATTTTATTGATGGCAGTAAGCGGTATTATAATTCTACTCTTAAAGGATTTGGTTATTCCTGTTTTAGCTAATAGTAAACCGGTTTTTAATCTAGGAATATATATTGTGTATTCTATTTCCATAATGTTCTTAATGGTTCTGGTTAATAGAATTGAATTTAATGCAACATACCTAACATCCTATGAAGAAAGTGCAAATAAAAGAATAAGTCTAGCAGAGGTATTGAGAAAGCTGCCCTTGTCTTTTTTTGGGAGAAAAGATACAAGTGATATCACAACTACTCTTATGGCTGATACAACTGCCCTCGAAACTGTATTTTCTCAATTTGTTCCACACTTAATAGGGTCTATGGTTTCAACTCTAGTTGTTGGAGTTGCTCTCTTTTTTGTGAATCCTCTAATGGCCTTAGCTGCCTTTTGGGTAATCCCAATATCTTTTCTAATGATTTTTTTGAGCAAGAAAGAACTAGATAAATATTATAAGGAAGTTAAAAGTATACAGCTCGCCTACCTTTGGAAAGCTCAAGAGTTTGTAGAGAATATAAAAGATATTAAGGCAAACAATCGGAAAATTGAGCATCTAAATATGATTGAGAGTAAACTTTCAGACTATGAAAAGGCAAGTATAAGTGGAGAATTAAAAGGTGGGATTCTTATTACAGCTTCTCAAATGGTGCTTAAAATTGGAATTGCTACTACGATGCTTATGGGGATTAATTTGCTAGTGGCAAATAAAATTGATGTTTTAGTTTTTATGATATTTATGATTATGGTAACAAGGCTTTACGATCCTTTAGGGGCAGCGCTGATTAACTTATCTGCAATTTTTAACACCTTACAAAGCTCTGAGAGAATGAAAGAACTTGAAAACACACCTATACAAGACGGTAAAAATTATATTTATAACAAAGGTTATGATATAGAATTCAAAGATGTGGTTTTTGCCTACAAAGATAATGAAAGTGTTATTAAAGGGTTGAGTTTTACAGCAAAGCAAGGAGAGGTGACTGCTTTGATCGGGCCTTCAGGGGGAGGAAAAACAACAGCAATAAAACTTGCGGCAAGGTTTTGGGATTTAGATTCAGGTGAAATAACCCTTGGCGGGGAGGATATCTCTAAAGTTGAGCCTGAAACATTACTTAAAGATTATTCCATAGTATTTCAAGATGTTACTTTATTTAATAATACAGTTAGGGAGAATATTCGCATCGGTAAAAAGGATGCTACAGATGAGGAAGTTATAAAAGCTGCAAAAGACGCAAACTGTCATCAATTTGTATCATCATTACCAAAGGGGTATGATACTTTTATTGGGGAAAATGGAGCATTGCTTTCTGGCGGGGAAAGACAAAGAATTTCCATTGCAAGAGCCTTGCTTAAGGATGCTCCAGTAATTCTTCTTGATGAAGCCACTTCATCAGTTGACATATTAAACGAGACTGAATTACAACAGGCTATTGGCAGGCTTACTGAAAATAAAACTGTAATAATTGTGGCGCATAGAATGCGTACAATTATAGGAGCAGACAGAATTATTCTAATTAAAGATGGAAAAGTATCAATGGAAGGAAAACATCAAGACATGATGGAAAAAAGTACAGATTACAAGAATATGGTTAACCTGCAAAAAGAAAGCATGAATTGGTCTTTAAAATAATTTAGCAAAAAATGTAATATTTTTATGCTATACTGATTACAAAATATAAATAATTAGAAAGTAGAGCTTGATTATGAACAATATAAATTATAAAGAAGAGTTTGAAAAACTAAAAGATGAATACGAGACTATACTAGATAGTATAGATGATGGAATATTTGTAATTGACCTTAATGGCCGAATAATAAAAGTAAATAAGGCAGTTGAAAAAAATGGGGGAAAAAGTAAAGCAGAACTACAAGGCCGTAGCATTTACGAGTTGGTAAATGAAGGCTATTGTGATAGGTTTGTTAGTGAAACAGTCATAGAAAAGAAAGAAAAAATTACTATTGTACAAAAGGTAGATGATGAAAAAGAAATCTTAGTGACAGGAATTCCCTGCTTTAAGGATGGTGAGATAAATATGGTAGTTGCGTGCGAAAGAGATATTTCAGAACTTGTGGAACTAAGAGAAAAGTTAACTGAGGCGAAAAGGCTAAATCTTGAATATAAAAAAGAAATAGAAAAACTCAAAGTAAAAGAAAAGAAAATATCATATTTGATATATCATTCAGAAACTATTGGAAAGATTATCAACACTATAAAAAGGGCTGCAAATTTAGACACTACAGTTTTGCTTTATGGTGAATCTGGAGTAGGTAAAGAAGTCTTTGCTAAATTTATTCATGAATGTGGAAATAGAATGAGCAAACCATTTATAAGAATAAATTGTGGAGCTATTTCTGAAAGTTTAATCGAATCGGAATTATTTGGTTATGCAGAGGGTGCTTTTACTGGTGCGTCTAAAAAGGGGAAAAAAGGGTTTTTCGAAATGGCAAATGGAGGCACTATTTTCTTAGATGAAATTAGCGAACTTCCAACTTGTTTACAGTCGAAGATGTTGAGAGCAATACAAGAGAAGGAAATTACTCCAGTAGGCGGGACAAAGCCAATAAGTTTAGATTTAAAAATAGTAGTTGCTACAAATAAAAAACTAGAAAAACTTGTAGAAGAAGGAAAGTTTAGAGAAGATTTATACTACAGGTTGGCAGTAATGCAGATAGAAATTCCGCCATTACGGGATAGAAGGGAAGATATTGTACCATTATCTTTATATTTTTTGGAAAAGTTCAATAACAAATTTCATATGAAAAAGAATTTTTCTTTGGATGTGCTTAGTTACTTTAAGAATAATAAATGGCCAGGAAATGTAAGGCAACTGGAAAACTATATTGAGCAACTAATGATTGTTAGCGAAGAAGACCATATTACTATGAAATCTCTATCTGGGTTAGAAGAAGGAAATAAAAAGGTTACTATTTTGAGAAAAGATGGAAAGGGACTAACGGAGCAGATAGAAGCGTTAGAAAGGGAAATTTTGTTAGATGCTTTTACACAGTGCAAAGATACAGGAGAAGTGGCGCAAATTTTAAAAACTACTCGCTCTACCATAAACAGAAAGTTAGCTAAACATAATATACGTGGAGAATTTTAATAGTTTCAAGTCGATAAAATTAGAAATCAAATTATAATGTTCTAGTTTAAAAACAATTGACGCAAAACTGCGTTTCACTTATATGTTAAATTTCAACAAAAATAGAAAAAGAAAGAAACTGTACGAAATAACGACGCAAAATTGCGTTGTTATTTTTTACTATTTTACAATAAAAAATTTTGAAATGATAAAAAAGACTGATAAATTGACGCAAAATTGCGTTAAAGGGCAAAATTCTGTATTAGAAAACAAAAAAATATTTTTATCCAAAGAGTATATTGAATTTAGTGAATTGAAATTCCAACAAATATTAAATAATAAAAATAATTGGCACGTCTTTTGCACTTATGTAGAAACATAAATAAATTTACTTTTAAAAAGGAGGAGGGACACATGGAAAATTATGGTATGATAACGTTATTGCCACCAGTTTTAATCATTGTTTTCGCATTAATTACGAAAAAAACATTTGAAGCGCTAGTCTTAGGTGGCATTGTTGCGTGCGTAATCGCGTATGGAACAGGATTTTTTGGAGGGTATCTAGACTTTCTGCAAGTAACGGTATCGGAAAATGTCTGGGTTATTCTGGTAGTAGGTATTTTTGGCAGCTTTATTGCATTAATGCGAAAAGCAAAGGCCACAGAAGGATTTACAGACTTAATAATCAAATATTCCAAAACTGAAAAGAAATCAATGCTCGTAGCATGGCTCTTAGGAATTATCATATTCGTAGATGAGTATTTGAATGTTTTGGTAATCGGGAACACAATGCAAACAGTTTGCGATAAGCAAAAAACCCCTAGAGAAATGTTGGCCTATGTAATTGACTCTACTGGAGTTCCTGTATGCATGCTAATTCCGATTTCTACACAAGCAGTTTACTGGGCATCAATGTTAGAGCAAGAACCAACATTAGCAGGATATGGAAGTGGTATGGAAATATTTATTCAAGGGATACCATTTTACTTCTATGCATGGCTTGCAGTAATCATAGTTCCTTTAGTAATTATTGGTGTAATACCTAAGTTAGGACCAATGAAGAAAGCATATGAAAGAACAGCTAGAACTGGGGAAACGTATAACCCAGGAAGCAAAAAATTTAATATCCAAGAAGAAGTGCAAGAGCTAGTTGAAAGTACAAAAAAGAAAGGAAAAGGAAGCGTTTGGGACTTTGTTATACCTATGCTAACCTTAATCGGAGCAACAATTTATTTTGACTTAGATTTACTTCCTGGAGTAATCGTAGGAACAGTTGTAGCAACGATTATGTATTTTATTAGACGTAGAATTACATTCCAAGAATTTTCAGAAGCGATTATAAGCGGATTTGCTAGCATGACAATAATGTTTGCTATAATAATATCGGCATTAACACTTCAAAAAGCATTAGCTGAAATCGGTATGTCAGACTATATTGTCGACATAGCAACACCATTTATGTCAGCAGCATTATTACCAGCAATAGCTTTTGTATTAGTAGCAATACTATCTTTTGTAACGGGAAGTTGTTGGGGAGTTCCGGCAATAACAATTCCTATTATACTTCCATTAGCAGCAGCAGTTGGCGCTGATCCTATCTTGACAGTTGGAGCAATCCTTTCGTCAGCTACGTTTGGGGCACATGCTTGTTTCTATTCAGATGCAACAGTACTTACATCATCAGCAGCAGGAATCGAAAATATGGATCATGCGGTAACTCAAATTCCATATGCTCTCATAGCTGGAGTGCTATCGGTAATAGGATTTTTAATTGCAGGATTCGCAATGTAAAAGTAATCAATTGAAAGATAGTGGATATAATTTTAATAAGAAATGAAATGAAAATTAAAGAAAAGGGAAAAATTATGAAAAATAAAATAATAGTATTAGGTGCTGGAATACAAGGAAATATAGTCGCAACAGACTTGTGCGATAAAGCTCTAAGTCCAGGAGAATGGGATATTGTTGTAGCGGACTACGATTTTAAAAAAGCAGAAGAAACTGCAAAAGTTTTAGGTATTAAAGCTATGGAGTGTGATGTTAGAGATGAAGATAAACTCTTGGATGTTATTAAAGGGGCAACGGTAGTAGTTAACTGTGTTCAATATAACTGGAATATTGATATTATGGAAGCTTGTCTAAAGGTTAAGGCGCATTACATAGATTTAGGTGGACTGTTTCATGTAACAAGAAAGCAGTTTGACTTAGAAGAAAAGTTTAAAGTGGCAGGATTATCTGCGATACTAGGAATGGGAAGTACTCCAGGTACTATGAATGTAATGGCAGGCTATGCTGCTGATCAACTAGATACAGTAAGAGAAGCTCATGCAATTTGTGCTTGTGCAGACTTTACTAAAAGTGCTGCTGTAATGGGAATACCATATTCACTGCTTACAGTTATGGAAGAACATACAATGGATGCTTGGATACTAACAGGCGGAGAATTCAAGGCAGTTCCCGCGGGAAGCGGTAAAGAAATGATTGCATTTCCAGAGCCGGTAGGAGAAGCAGAAGCATTTTACTGTATACACTCAGAACCAGCACAGTTTGCTAGATCTTTCAAAGATAAAGGTATAAAGGAAGCAAGTTTCAAATTATCACTTCCAAAAGACTTTGAAAACAGAGTAAGTTTCTTGGCGGATTTAGGGCTTGCCACTGATGAGAAAATTGTGGTAGATGGACAAGAAGTTAGGCCTCTCAGAGTTTTGGTAGAAGTTGTTAACAAGTATCTGGCTAGCTACGATGACTCTCAAGACGGAGAATTAAATGATTGTGACGTTCTTAGAGCAGTTGTAAAAGGAACGAAAGGTGGAGTGGAAAAAGAAATTGTTGTTGAATCAATCATTAGAACTAGTGAAAAATGGGGATTCATGGCAGGAGCTTTGGATACAGGAATACCACCTTCAATCGTAGCGCAGATGCTATGCAATGGAGATATAACCAGGAGAGGAGTGTTCGCAGGAGAACAAGGAATACCAGCGCTTAAATATTTTGCAGAGTTGTCAAAGAGAGAAATGCCAGTATATGCAGTTGAAAAAACACCACTATCAAGTGGCGACTTTGAACAAAAAATAGATGTAATGTATAGGCCAAAATAGTTCGAAGAAACTAGAATAAGGTAAACTCTTGGAAAAAGGAATTCTGATAAATGTAATACAAGATTGTGAGAAGGGATAAAACTCAAATGAGTTTTATCCCTTCGTTATCTCTTTCGAAAAGAAAGGGCGCTTTAGAGATTATAATATGTGAAGGTTTAAATCCGCCTTATCAGTAAAGGAATTTGCAAAATTAGCAGGGGTTTCAGTTTAATCGTATATAGAGGGTTGAACAACCAATTAAACCAAGAAAATGAAAAATTAATTCTATATTAAAAGAGCAAACAGACATGCTAAAGAATGAATTAGATATTAAAAACAAGCAGATAGAGGAATTTAATAATAGACTATACGAAACCATAAAATTATTAGACCAGCAATAAAAACTTCATGCTTCATCAGAAAAGAGAACAATAGAATTAGAAAAATTCCGAGAAAAGTGGTGGAAAAAAGAAATTTATATAATGATTATTTTTTAGATTTCTTGTTTTTTATTTTTTCAATTAATAAAGGAATTGTTATTATTAAAGCAAGTATGAAAAAAAAAGAAAGTGTTCCAAAAAAATCACTTTGAATAAATTCTTCAATCGTAGATTTTTCTTTAGGAGGCAAAGGAGATAAAACTGTAACAGAAAAGGTGTAAGAACCATTGTCCATAGATGCGGTAATATCTGCAGTTCCAAACCCCCTAGCATATAGTTCTCCATTTGATAGAATTTCGACAATAGAAGTGTCTGAACTACGCCAAGAAACTGTGTCTGTATTATAATAAGTTATGTCCCAAGAGAGAAATCTTGTTTCTCCGAGTTGCATGGTGCTAGGTTCGTTATGAATGATGATTTTATCTATATTAAAAATGCAAATACCATTATCATCATGAAGATGAGCTTCTTCTCCATGATGATAATGGTATTCTCCTAATCCTGAAACATTTCCATAATCATAATGTCCACCATACTCATCTGTGTTTCCTGAATGAGAATATATTGGCGTAGGCAATAATAAAAAGGATATTGTAATAATTAAAATTTTAAAAATATTATTTTTCATTTTAAACCCTCGTTTGATTTACCAAAGTTTTTTTATTCTAGCACATTATTTATTAAAGTAATATGCCTTTTTAATTTTAATACGTTACTGGATAGATTAGAACTGATTTGTTTTTTAGCTTTCCAAACTCCTCAGGGGAAATTATATATTTTCTTTCGTTCGAATTGGTAATTAAGTAGAACTTGCCTTTGAAAGAACAATGTAGTTTAAACTTCGAGGTGGGAGAGAAACAGTAAGTTCACTTATTTTTGATGGTGTTGTAGAAATTTGTAATGTCGGTTCAGTACTCTTATTTATATGAAAATTAGAGATATTTGTACCATCTGCAGATTTTAGAATTTCAAAAGCACTTTCAGTCAAAGTATGATGATAAATAACATATTGGTTTTCAGGGATTTTATTAATATTCTCGATTTTTTCAGAAACACCTAAATTAGACAACATTAGATAAATTTCATCGCGAAACTTCCCAACTAAGGCCACATCAAGTATGGCTCTAGTATTTGGAAAAGACATGAGCCAACAAAAAAGATAATACAGTAAGGTTCTTTCGCCTCTCTTGCTAAATAAACCATGGTGATTGACTTCATCAAAAAGAGCAAAGTTTCTTGTTTGACTAATATAAGAAATCAGATTTTCTAAAGAGAGGGTTTTAGTACTAGAGCTATTTGAAGTTGTGTTTTCTATAAATGAGATTATAGGTAAAGTTAAAGGTTTTTCACAATGTAATGAAACTGTATTGGCGTTTATATCACTCATAAGGCTAATATATTCTTTGGAAGAAACCTGAAAAGGATAAAGCGAAAGTGAAAGGGGAGGAACAGTTTCGCCAAAGTTTAAATCATTTATATTTAAATCTATAAGTAAAGGCTCTGATTTCACTTCATTTTCAACCAGAGAAAGAGCTTGAATAAGAGAAATTATTTCATTGTAATCGAGTTGTCTATAAGAAAAAGTTGCAACCCCAATGACCCAGTGTTTATATTTTTCCCTAAAAGATTTGGCATCAATTTCACAAAATTTCTCAAAACCTTTTTTGTAGAATCTACTATGGGAAAACCCAGAATCCATAGAAATTTTTTCTATGGTATCTGCACTATTTAGCAAAATGGGTATAGATTTTTCAATTCTTGCCATTGTTACAAAGTCTTGGAAGCTAAGGCCTGTATATTGTGAAAAGAGGTGAGAAAGATGATCCCTACTTAAGCAATAGCTTTCTGCTAAATCTCCTAAAGAAAGCTTATTGTTGTAGCTTTTGTAAATTTCAGAGATAACATTACTAATGACTTCTGAGTGGAAATTATTGCGGAAAGTTTTATGGCTAAAAGTATAATCTTCCTCTACATATACTGATCTAAATTCAGAGTGTAACAAATTAATAAGTGAGGAAAGTTCCTTCTTGAAAAAGGTAGGGCCTTCAAAAAAAGATGTAGTAACTGAAACTATTTGGGTATGGAGAGTGTTTTTTGCTTCTTGTCCTTGATGAGAAGCAATAGATATATTTGTAGATATTGTTTCGTAAATAAAGTTAGGGAACATGCTATTTGCAAAATCAGAAGAAATAGAAATAAAAACGATTTTATTTCTTGTTAGTTCTTTTATTCCATGGATATCATCATGATGAATATAAAAGATATCTCCTTTTTTTAGTCTATAGTTTTTGACACAAAGAAATAAATCTATTTCACCTTCCAAAACAAATATTATTTGAATAAAATTATGCTTATGAAGGGGAATGTCCTTTGCTTCTAAAACTTCTACTTTGCCTATAGAGTTTTTTGGGTCGATGTTTTCTATCATTTTCTACTCCATTTCTCGCTGTTTTTTCACCTTTTTTGTTTTACTTATTTTTTGACAATTTAAATCGCAAGATAGTTCTTTTTAATAGATTTTACCATAAAATCTATTAAAAAGGTTGTTACATTTATATCATAATGGAATATTTGGCAAATAAATCCACAAGTTGGGTATTCTTTTATAGGCAATTAGAAGTATAATATTAGGTAATTGGTTGTATTTTTTTACTATTAAAAGTAGCAATCTCTAGATGATGATAGGAAGATTCGTCTAGAAGAGTATTGGGGAAGGAGAAGGAAATAATGAACACGTTAAATGATGCTAATAAGAAAAAACTACCTTTTGGAGTTAAGGTGGGGTACTCAGTAGGAACGGGGGCAGATTCGATTGCTTTTGAATTTGTCGCTGCATTTTTAATATTTTACCTTACAGATATGGCAGGAGTTGACCCTATTTTTGCTGGAATAATATCTTCTGTAGCTATAGTTTGGGATGCTATAACTGACCCAATAATCGGAAATTTATCAGATAGAACTAAGTGCAAAATGGGAAGAAGAAGGCCTTGGATGCTGGCCTCCATTGTTCCGCTTGTTGCTTCTATAATATTCTTATTTACCACTAATGATATGAGTGGAGATGGAAAAAATGTATATTACCTAGTATGTGCACTAGTATTTTGGACTTCATACACAGCATTTGCAATACCTTATTACTCTTTTGGAGCCAGTATAACAGATGATTATGATGAAAGATCTTGGATGAGAGTAGTAGGAATGATTTTTTCATATATAGGAGTCTTTGTAGCTACTGCAATGCCTGCATATATTGCTGCATGGAGATTAGAAGAGGGTGCAACAGATGCGGAAGCTTGGTCATTTGCAGCTACGGTAATAGCTATTTTAGGAGGCGTAGCTATATTAATTTCATTCCTATCTACAGCTAAGAGAGATATAATCCCTGAAATTGAATTGAAGGAAAACAAAAGAAAAACAAATATCTTTGTTGATTGTTTAGAGATAATGAAAATAAAGCCTGCTCTTATTGCTATTGCAGCTGGGCTTACTTATAGAATTGGTTATGCGTTATTTATAATGACTGCTACATATTATATTATTCATGTTGTAAAATTAGATGAAATTGCACTAGGAAACTTCTGGACAGTCTTATCTGCAGGGGGAATAGCTTTTGCTTTTATCCTAGCAGTATTTATCAAGAAAGTAGAAAAGAAGAAGCTAATGATTGCTCTAATAGGTTTCTCGGGAATAGGGATGATAATATTCTCATTCTTAAATGTAGATACTTTTACTATGGTTATAATTTTTGTGATAATATATTTACCAGGAGCTGTAACTTATTGGGCACTTATAACTACATTGGTGTATGACATTGCTATTGTAGATGAGTTTAAGAATAATAAAAGGCGTGAAGGAACAGCTATGGCATTTTTCTTATTTACTAATAAAGTAGGATATGCAGTTGCTGCTATGGCAGTAGGCAGCCTTCTAACTTCAGTAGGATATGATCCTGAATTGGCAACTCAAAGCGATGCTACAGTAGAGCAATTAAATAATATGTTTACTTTGTACCCAGGAATATTTATGGCTATTGCAGCAGTAATTATGATAGCATTCCCTATAACAAAGGCAAAGCATGACAAAATGAGTCAGCAACTTGAATTGAAAAAGGCAGGAAAAGAATACAGCACAGAGGGTTTTGAAAACCTTATAAAATAAGTAAAAAATTGCTATAGTAGTTATTCTAGGAAAAGGTAAAGGCTTTCTTAAAAGCTGTTGCCTTTCAAAAGGGAGAAGTTTATGGAAAGTATAAAAGTATACTATAACGGAAGTATATATACAGTTGAAGAAGATATGGAATATGCAGAAATGATGGCCATTGAAGGGAAAATGATAGTAGCCATTGGAAGCAAAGAAGAAGTCGAAAAAGCAATTGAAGGGAAGACAGTCGAAAGAATAGATTTAGAAGGAAAATTTCTGATGCCTGGGTTTGTAGAATCACATGCCCACCCTGCTATGGCAGGCCCAGAAATGCTTTATCAAGTAGATCTAAGTGCTTGTAGTAGCAAAGAAGAGTATCTGGAGGAGATTAAAAAATTCTATAGAAAAAACTCTGAAACAAAGATGGTTAGAGGGGTAGGCTGGATCAACCCTATATTTGATATGACTGGGCCAAGGAAGGAGTGGCTAGATGAAATATCTAGTGAAATTCCTATAATAATGGTTTCGGGTGATCACCATTCTATATGGGCTAACTCTAAAGCTTTTGAAATGGCAGGCATTGACGCAAGCACAGAAGATATTATGGGAGGGGTAATCGAAAGAGATTCGAGAACTAAAGAACCATTAGGAACACTTAGAGAAGAGGCACAACTGCCTATGATGGAGATTATTCCAGAATATACAGTAGAAGAATATGAAAAAGCATGGCTAAATTACCAAGAATTTATGGCAGAATATGGTGTAACTATGGTTCATGATGCATGGACAGAGTTAAACTCAAATGCTCATAAAGCAGCGCACAAACTAGCTGTTGAAGAAAAGCTCCTTTTTAAAGTGGCTGCTTCAATATATACATATGCCAATAATTTGGAATATATTGACAAAATAGCAGAGGAGGGAAAGAAGCTAAACGCTAAGTCTTTTTCTGTAAACCATGCAAAATTCTTCCTAGACGGAGTAGTTGAAGGTGGGACAGTTTGTCTTAAAGAACCTTATGCAAATAATCCAAATGAATATGGTGATAAGTTATGGACTGATGAAAACTTAACAGAAGCTTTTATCAAAATTGACAATGCTGGAATATGGCCACATGTTCATGTCATAGGAGATGCGGTTATGTCACAAACCTTGGATGCACTAGAAAAAGTTGTTGAGATAAATGGAAAAAAAGACAGACGAGCAATAGCTGCACATGCCCAAATAGTAGCAGAAGAAGATAAAAAAAGAATAGGGGATGTTGGATTGACAATTTCGGCTAATCCATATTGGTTTTATAAAGAAGAGGGATATTATTATGGGTTAGAAGTTCCTATACTTGGAGAGGAAAGAGCGTCAAAAGAATACCCGATGAAGAGCCTAATGGATGAGGGAGTAGTGGTTGCGTCAGCCAGTGACTTTAGTGTAACTCCAGACCCTAACCCTCTAAAAGGGATGATGGGTGCTGTTTTAAGGTGTCTTCCTGAAGACATAAACAATCCGGAAAATATTCTAGGGGCAGAAGAGAAGATAACCCTGGAAGAAGCAATAAAAACATTTACTATAAATGGTGCTTATACCATGAATTTAGAGAATGAAACAGGGAGCTTGAAAAAAGGTAAGCTGGCAGACTTTATTATACTAGATAAAAATATTTTGAAAATTCCTCCTGAAGAGCTTGATAGTGCAAAAGTTCTGATGACTTTTTCAGAAGGAGAATTAATTTATAAGGCCATTTAGATAATTCTAGAGGAACCGACGGGACTGTTTCAGAGTTTACAGAAACTTTGAAACAGTTTCTCTTTTTTGTAATCCTGACCGCTAATATGTTCGCTGTTAGTTTCAAAATTATTTTGAAACTGAATAATCAATTACTTCCTCATATTCTATTCCGTTGTTATCCCAAGTAATGCTTATATGAATTGACTCTGTTTTTTCATTGAAGGCAATAGGTATGAGCCACCCAACGCTAAAAATATAACCGAAATCGCTACTATCTAGGCTATTATAGGATATTTTAGGTTTTATATCTTTTTCATTAATTAAATAAGCTATGGTTTTTCCATTAATATATCCATAAACATTTAAAGAAGTATCAGCACTTATAGGAGAGTTTTCTCCATATATGTCTATTGAATCTTTCAATGTAAGCAGTATTATATCTTCAGCTAAATGTTCTTCAGGAGCATAATAAATATGCAGGTTAAAGTATTCATTTGTATCTATAATTTCCTCCCATAAGTCAACATCTAGTATTTTCTGGTCCGCAGAATTTCCAGAAACTTTATTTGAAACAAAAGTTAGAATGGGAAATCTAAATATCAAAAATACTATTAGAAGAACAAATACTAAAATAGGTAAAAAATTTAGAATTTTTATTTTACTTTTTTTAGGAGGCTCTTTGATTATCATTACTTTTATATCCTTTCAAGAAAGCATGTTTCTATGCAGAATGTTTTCAAATTTATAGTTTATTAATTAATAATTATAGTAAGTAAGAGATAGAATATACTTAAACTATATCTCAGATTTAGTATATGCCATTATTTTCCTTAAAGCAATGGTTAAAGCATTAATTTCAAAAAAATGTAAAAAACTCATCAAATAGGACAGGAGCTTATTTTTTAATAAGTTGTAACAAGCAAAGGAAGGATTGACACAACGGCTAAACACGCGTAAAATTAACTTAATAGATTATAGATAAGTGAAACCCTATTTATATGCTATGCCAACCTTTAGCTGGTGAAATATACAAGGCTGATATTCTTTCTTATTGGGATGAAGTGGCAGACTTATTAGGGTTTTCCTTTAAGTGCGAGGGCATTTACATAGAAACGAAAGGAATTGAAAATTATGAGTGTTGACAGAAAGCTGATTTTTAAAGATGAGAACTCAAAAGATATTGTAAATAAACTTGATTCTTCTCTAACATTAAAATCCATGTTAGCTGCTACTCCTATTGGAGTTAATGTGTGGAATAAAGATATGATTAATATTATGTGCAATGCTCATATATTGAAGGTTTTTAATATTGAAAATGGAGAAGAGTTTTTAGATAGATTTTATGAGTTTTGTCCTGAGTTTCAACCAAATGGCAAAACTTCGGAAGAAATGGCACGTA
Source organism: uncultured Oscillospiraceae bacterium (assembly GCA_964370075.1). Lineage (GTDB taxonomy): Bacteria > Bacillota > Clostridia > Peptostreptococcales > Anaerovoracaceae > CAYJHC01. Next base: position 19,519 of record CAYJHC010000024.1, read on the forward strand.
TAAATTTTGAACTTGCGCTAAAAAATGGCGAGCATACTTTTAACTGGATGCATATTACACCCAGTGGAAGCAGACTGCCATGTGAAATAACACTGGTTAAACTTGAAAATCCTGCAGATGAAATTTATGTAGTAGGATTTATTAAGGACTTGCGTTCGGAATTTGATTATGAGCAAAATGATACCAGCTACGATTTTTATTTTACAGACAAAATCCCCAAAAGCCGATTAGATTACGAAACTAAAGAGTTATCAGATGAATGGTATTTTACTATAGACTTAAGAACAGGAAATGTGGCTTTTTATGGTAAATGGTGGTTTAGCGCATTTGGGGAGAATGCTTTAATTACCGAAAGTAAAATGTTTGATGCCGGGCTTTTTTATCAGCAGGATGTACCTATTTATCAAGAACTGATGAATGATATAAAATCCGGTATTACAAATACATATGAACTTAGGATGTTACACGATTCCGGAGAATATAGATATCATAGAGTTACTTCTAAATTTATAAAAGACTCCACTGGTATGCCTGTTTTTGCAATGGGAAAAGGTGTTGATATCCACGACCAGCGTGAATTTGAGGTGCGTTCTCAAAAAGACTTGCTTACCGATTGCTATAACAAAATAAGTGCTGAGGATATTATATCCGATAAACTTTTATCAAATGGAAATGCTAATCACGTATTATTTATTATTGATATTGATGATTTTAAGGCGATAAATGATAATTTTGGCCATTTTTTTGGCGATGAGGTTTTAAGAGATATAGCAGCAGGTCTAAAAAAAGCGTTTAGGGATATTGATACAATAGCAAGAATAGGCGGAGATGAATTTATTGTCTTTGTTGAAAATTTATCCGACATGGATTTAATATCTCAAAAAGCCGAGAAAATACTTGAAGTATATAGAAAAACCTACTCCGGAGAATATAAAGAGTATTCTGTTTCGGGAAGTGTGGGTGTTGCACTTTTCCCACGTGACGGTGCAGATTATGATGAGCTGTATCAAAATGCAGACAAGGCCTTAAGCCAAGCTAAAATTCAAGGGAAAAATAGATATATGGTCTACTCAAATGATATTAATGTTGGAACAACAAGAAGCACTACTATAATTGAAAATGCTAATAGAATGGCAAGCTCATTTTTTGATTATGACCTTATTTCCGCTGTTTTTAATATCCTTTACGAAAAAAATGGTAGCAAGGATGCGATAAATTTAACACTTAGTTACCTTTGTGAAAAATATGGGGCAGACAGAAGCTATATCTTTGAAACTTTAGACCATGGTGCTACCTTAAGTAACACATTTGAATACTGTAAAGATGGTATAGGAAGCGAGATTGATAATTTGCAAAATATTCCATATGAATTCTTTGCGGATTTTATTAGTAAAGGTCATAATGACATTATTTATTCAAATGATTTAAGAGACACTTTAGAACATGATGAAGCCTATAAAATCATGGATGATCAGGGGATATTATCTTTTGTTCACGCTCAGGTAAAAAATGACGATGAATTGACCTTTTTTATTGGATTAGATGATTGCACCAAAACAAGAATTTGGACAGAAAGAGAAATTAACAGCCTACAATATATTGGTAAGCTGCTATCCATCATTTTACAAGGTGAGCATTTGAGAAATGAGTTAAATGAACTTGCGGTTAAAAATAAAAATTCGGCAGATATTTTGGACACCTCTGATAATATTGTGTCTGTAAGTGATTTAAAAACCCATGATTTACTGTATCTCAATAGAATGGGAAGGCGTTTAGCAGGATTACAACATGATGAAGAATTAAAAGGCAAGAAAACCTATAAGCTTTTGCATGGTACGGACGAGCCTTGTAATTTCTATACAACACATTTGTTAAAAGAAGATGAATATTACGAATGCACTTATTACAATTCTGATTTAGATAGCACATTTTTATTAAAGAATAAGCTTATACAGTTTAATAATAATTTAGCAAGGCTAGAAATTGCGACAGATATATCAGAAATAGTTGAGCTTGAAAGAAGTGTATCGGATAAACTGGCAGATGAACAATTTATCATGAGCTGTGTAGAGCTTTTACACTCTGATAAGGAAACTAGAATTTCTATACAATCAATATTGGAAGAGGTGGCAAATTATTATGATGCTGAAAGAAGTTATTTGTTTGAAGTTTCCAAATGTGGAAAATTCATAAGCAACACTTATGAATTTTGCAGAAGAAATTCTCAAGCCTATATAGAAAACTTGCAGAACCTTCCAATAGAAGAACTTGGCTTTTTGTTGAAAAAATGTAAAATGGAAGATTCTTTTACTATGAATGTTGATGATGCTGATAAAAATTCACTTGAGTATGAACTCATGAAAATGCAAGAGCTTACAAATATTATGATTAGTTCAATAAAATCAAATGGAGAGAAGATAACGGGCTTTGTAGGTGTAGATAATCCTCTTAAGAACAAGAGAAAAGTTTCATCCCTAAGAACTGTTGCAAAGTTCACTGCGATTTTCATAGATGAAACGGAGCTTCTTGCAAAGCTTAACAATCTAAGCTATTATGATACACTTACAGGAATTAAAAATAGGCATAGCTACAGTCTTGCGTTGAAAAATATTGATATGGATATCGATAGCTTGGGAGTTTTATATGTTGATATTGCAGGGCTAAGCACAGTTAATGACATCAAAGGTGTATTTTTTGGGGATAGCATTTTAGTGAAATTGTCAAAAATTTTATATGAAATATTTGAAGAAGACGTTTTCCGTGTAGGTGGTGATGAATTTGTTGTAATTGCAGAAAATGTAGCAGAGCAAGAATTTGAAAGTAATATAGCTTTGTTAAAAGAAAAACTCTCGCGAGAAAATGACTTTAAGACATCTATTGGATATACATGGAATAAGAACTTAAAAAATTCAAATAGAGCATTAAATGATTTGCATAATGGTGAAAGTTATTCTCGTATCTTGCGTGAAAATTTAGAAATGGAAATTGCAGGCGGAAAATATGTTGTATACCTGCAACCTCAAGTTAATCTTTCGTCGGGAAAAGTGGAGAGTGCAGAGGCACTCATACGAAGATATGGTGCAGATGGAGTGATTCAACCTCCAGTTCACTTTTTGCCTTTTTATGAAAAAGAGGGGATTATCTCGAAAATCGATGAGTTTGTGTTGGAAACTGTTTGTAAGACTTTGCGTTCATGGAAAAACAATGGAGTTGATGCGCTTCCAGTTATTTCTATTAACTGTTCGAGGATGACCATTTCTGAAGATGGAATTATTAAAAGGTTTTCGAAAATTTGTGATAAATATGACATAGAACCTTCTAAGCTTATAATAGAAATAACTGAAACAATATACGGAATAGACGAAAATTCTTTGTCAGAGATTATTAAGAACTTTTCTGATGCAGGCTTTGTGGTATCCCTTGATGATTTTGGAAGTGGTTACTCAAACTTAAATTCTATTGTTACTTCAGATTTTAATGAAATAAAAATAGATATGAAGATAATAAGCTGTCTGCACAAAGACAAAAAATCCAAACTTTTAACAAAGCTCACTATTGACCTTTGTGAAGGGATTGATGGTCTTACATCGGTTGCAGAGGGCGTTGAAGACAAACTTCAACATGATATCCTCTGTGAAATGGGTTGCAATGTGGGGCAAGGCTATTATTACGCGAAACCTATGCTTATAGATGAGTTTCTGGACAAGTATTTAGACTAG
>CAYJHC010000025.1:0-23197 GCA_964370075.1 uncultured Oscillospiraceae bacterium
TATAACTTACAATTCTTTTAGCATCTTCTAATGCTTGTTTCTTATTAACAGCCATTTATTCTGCCTCCTTAAACAGTCGCCCTGTTGCGACTCTCTTATAACAATATATAAAGTCTATCCGTTTATCGACTTCATTTCAAGTTTACAGTTGTTATTTTTATATAACTTTTTTGCTATTGTCTAAATTTCAATGTTTATCAACTGTATTTTAGTTCGATTTTCTTCTTATTTTTGAGAAAACAACAATTTTTCAACAATTTTTCACTATCTTGTTATCTCCTCGCCTTTGTTTTTTTCTCATTTTTGATAAATAATCCCAAGCAACTTTATCCTTTTTTTCCTCTTTCCAAAAAACTGTATACCAAATCTAATTCTTATTTATATATCTTTTCTTGGCTAGCATATAGAAAAACAATTATTACCCCTTATACTTAAAGCTTCTCTACTAGTAATGCACAACAGAAATTTCAACACAACCTTCAACGTTTATATGTTCTGTTTCCCTTTACACTGTAAATATGTTATTATATTTTTAGTGCGCTCATCTTTTACGAGCACTCAAGTATTTTTAAAGTTCTAAGAAACTTAAACAGACAAGGAGTAACAATTATAATGAATCATATCAAAAATTTCTTTGCAGGAATGTTAATAGGTATAGCAAATACAATTCCCGGAGTAAGCGGCGGCACAATGGCAGTAATTCTCAACATGTATGACAAGCTATTAAACGCCGTGAGCCTAAAAAATTTAAAAAAGAACATTCCATTTTTAGCTGTGTTAGCTTTAGGAGGCGCTGTCGGCATCCTCGCTTTTAGCAAAGTAATAGTAGCCCTTTTAAATAACTATCCACTTATTTTAAACTATATATTTATCGGATTAATTATTGGAAGCTTGCCGATAATAATTCGACATTCAAAAAAAGGTTATGGCAAAATCAGATCATACAATTACATTTTCGGAATTATTACTTTTGGAATAATGATTTGGATAACAGTAGCTGGCAATGGTAACATTACAAATCAATCCTTAGAAGACATGGGAGGTATATCTACCACTCTAATTATATATCTATTTGTTGCCTCCTTTATTTCCTCAGTTGCCATGCTCCTTCCTGGAATTAGTGGTTCCCTTTTATTGTTAATATTTGGGGTTTATGCAGTAATAATTGAGTCAATTGATGGATTCTATATGCCCATTTTAATCCCTGTAGGATTGGGTGTAGGCTCAGGTATCCTAATAGGCGTAAAGGTCATTAGAGAGCTTATCAATCGGTTCCCTCAGCCTATATATCTGGCAATTTTAGGGCTAATGATTGGCTCCATATTTCCTATTTGGCCTGGCTACGAATTTTCATTAGAAGGAATTCTAGCAATCATTTTAGCTTTAGCTTTCGGAATAGTAGCATATCTATCTTCAAGAGGGAAGTAACTTCTGAGAAAACCTATCAAGCACCACATTTCAAAATCTACAACTTCCAATTTCACTAAGGAATTAAAAAAGGCATATCTTAGAAAACTTTTTTCTAAGATATGCCTCTTTTATTAGATCATATGTTTGGTTTGCTCTACTTATATCACGAATATACCTGCTAAATAGTACAAAAGACTATTTAATGCGCATATCTTTTATATGTATTTCCGCAAATTCATCTATTGGTATAGGTCTGCCAAAAAGGTAACCTTGTCCCAACTTACAATTTATTGCCTTCACAAAGTCTAACTGCTCTTCAGTCTCGATACCTTCGGCTAAAGTATGATTTATATCCAGGTCTTTGCACATGCTAACTATTAACTTAGCTATGCTATATGATTTTTTATTGTCTGTAATTGACTGGACAATACTCTTGTCAATTTTAACCTCACCAAAATTAGTAGATGTAAGTACAGACAGATTAGAATGGCCTGACCCAAAGTCATCCAATGAAATAATGAATCCCATTTCCAGTAGTTCTTCAACTAACAAGCTTAATCGATTTCCGTCTAATTCATCAATTCTTTCAGTTACCTCTACTATTATTGTAGAAGGGTGAATCTGGTGCTTATCACATACATCTTTAATTTTCTTCGCCACATCTTCTTCTTTTAAAGTAACCCTAGAAAAATTAACTGCAACGGAAAATTCATTTAGATTTAAACCTATGGATTTTTCCCATTCTTTTAATTTTGCACATATTGTTTCCATTGCAAAAAAATCTACATAACTAATAATATCTTCGTATTCATAAAAAGGGATAAAGTTATCTGGAGGTATTATCTTTCCATTATCATCTAATTTACGAATTAACGCTTCTGCTCCGATTAATTTCATCGACTCCAAATTAACTTGTGGCTGCAAATACACTACAAATTTATTATTATCTATTTCTGCCAACAGATTATCTACTAATGCTTTTTTATAGCTATCTGCTGCCCTTTTAATATTGTTAGTACTTTTCTTTTCCAAATACAACTTTGCATCAGCCTGCTCAATAAGTTCTAAAACATTAGGATTATTGCTACTCCAAATATCACCAACGCATATATCGATTCCTTGAATCTTTGCTTTTTCTTTCATTTTGTTTGTTTTTGCTACAAACTCTTCTTTTTCAGACACTGTATCAATAACAGAAAATTCATCACCGCTTATTCTATAAGTCGCCACTCCAAAATTTTCGTACATGATGCTTGTCAACTCTTTTATTACTGCATCCCCATAACTTTGGCCGTTTTCTTCATTAATAATTTTCAGACCATTAATATCTATTAAAGCCACCCCCACATGTTTTGGCTGTTTTCTTTCTAATTCTTTCAATAATTTATTATATCCATGCCTATTCCCAATGCCCGATAGGCTGTCAAAGAAACTTAAAAAGCTTAATTTTTCATACATTTCTTTTTTGTCTAAAAAGTCCGCAACAAAAGAAGCAAGCGTTGTTAGAAATTCATAATTCCCACTTGACTCTCTCGGGTTATCAATTGCTAATATCCCCTTTGTTGCTCCTTTTGAATTTGTCCAAGGAACTCCTAACATTGAATCTAAGCCAAATGTATGATGCAAATCCCAGTATAAACTATTTTCTGTAAATTCATAGTTTGACTCTTCAGCATTGTAATAAAAAAAGCCCCCTCTATCAAACTCCTCAAATATAATATCAAATTTTTGTTTCTCAAGTGCTTCTATTAAATTTGCCTGTCCCTCAATATTTTCTTCATTCCATTCAAAAATATAATTCATTTTCCCATCTGAACTGACTTCTAAAATGGTAACCCTGTCAGCTTGAAAGTACCTACCAATCGCTTCTAAAGTATCCTCTATCGACTCTTCAGGAGTTCTATCAGAGTGGAGTATTCTAATACAATTATTCAAATACTTTTCTTCAATTAGCCTTTCATCAATTTCATTTAGATAAAGCTTTTCGTCATTAACATCTGTTGCTACTGAAACAATATATGCCTCACCTTTAACTATTACTGGTTTACAAGAAATTTGATAGTACTTTTGGTTTATTTCACCAAAAACATCCCTCTTATATTCGCTATTCTCATCAAAGTTCTTTTTAACACAAAATTGACAAGGGTGCCCCTTGCCTTGAAAAAGTTCATAACACTTTAACTCTCCTACAGGTTTCTTGTATTTATTTATGATTGTTATCGCTTCTTCATTAAATTTAAAAATCTCATGATTATTTAACTTAGAAAAACAAATTGTATTTTCACTTGTATTCCAAGCAGCATCCCCAAAGTCTTCATATCGCGCAATTTTGCTATTAAGTTTATCCAATTCTTCCTTCTCCCGTATAAGCACAGTCTCAAATACATTTTCCCCAGTATTATATATATTACACGATTTTTACTCATAACACAACCAATCACGTATAGTTGTTTGAATTTTAGTCTATTTCTTTTCTTAATTCAAAAATAGTACTAATATAAGAAAAACCGTAAGGAACATCCCTACGGCATTATTTCTTAAACTTTATCGATAATAATCTAAAATGACTTACTCGTCGCCCAGTCTTTTTTTTCCGATACAAATCATAGCAATAACTCCACCAATAGTTGCAACAGCCATTAAAGAACCAGCTACGATTGCGATTAACTTTTTATCTTTCATTTTGACTTCCTCCTATTCATTCTCTTAACTCTTTTTTATTGTAACGAAAAGCTAACATTTTAGCAATAGTTTTCGTAATTATTTATTAATATTTGTAAAAGCCACTAATACTTCAAAAATAAACCAAAATTTACACAAAAAAACTGCACCTCTTCATTTTTCATATAGCGTTGTGCTATATGTATAATGTTTGAGATGCAGTTCGTCTTGATACATTTTTTATTTACTGTATAATTGTAAATTTTTCAGCTAAACTCACTAGGACTTAAGCTTTAGCCTCCTCAGGCTTCTTTTCAACTGCTGGCTTTGGAGCAGGTTTCTTCACCTCAGGTGGATAAGCTACAAGAACTTCTTTCTCTGTTCCTGGTGCTGTATATTGTTGTTCCATATACAAACACTTCTTTGGACAAACAGCCACACAGTGATTGCACTGAACACAACTCATTTTTTCAAGAGTCCACTTTGCTCCAGGTCTATCTACTGTGATAGCATTTGCTGGGCATTTCTTTTGACAAATCATGCACAATATGCACTTTTCTTCTTCGATTCCAATTTGTCCTCTTGTTCTTTCTTGCCACTCTCTCGGCACTGCCGGATAATTTCGAGTTGCAGGCTTTTTGAAAAGGCTTCCTAGAACCATTTTTCCTATTTTATAAAAGGCCATTCTGCACCTACCTTTCTGTACAACTAATACAAGGGTCAATTGTTAGTACTAGCATTGGTACATCTGCAAGGTCACAACCTTGTAGAGTTTTTACCAAAGAAGGTATGTTCATGTTGGTCGGTGTTCTAACTCTCATTCTCTCCAAGAATTTAGTTCCATTACCTTTAGCGTAATAGACACCTTCTCCTCTAGGTTGCTCAATTCTAGCAACATATTCACCTTCAACATTTCCTTTTACAGGTACTGCTATTTCGCCTTCAGGAATGATAGCTACTGCCTTTTCAATTAGTTCTATTGACTGTAGCACTTCTCTTACTCTTACTTTACATCTAGCATATGAGTCACCATCATTCTCGATGCAAGGCTCAAAACCTAGCTGATCATAAACACCAGCCACGTCATTAGTTCTCATATCTTGAACTATACCAGAAGCTCTAGCCATTGGACCTACTGCAAGTAGTTCCTCTGCTTCTTCTTTTGATAGCTTTCCTACGCCACAAAGTCTATTCTTAACTGACGCATCCTCTAAGAATACTTTTGCCAGTTCATTAATTTCTTTTTTGATACCATTTAAAGTATCTACAATTTCTTTTAGTCCATCTGCATCGATATCTTTGTTTACTCCACCAACCTTACAAACAGAGAAGATAACTCGTCCTCCAGTTGTTTTTTCTAACAGGTCAAGTACAGTTTCTCTTACTCTCCAGCAGTGCATAAACAGACTTTCGAATCCAAATCCATCTGCAAGTAAACCTAACCATAATAGGTGCGAGTGGACTCTTGACATCTCATGCCAAATAGTTCTAAGGAATTTCCCTCTTTGCGGAACTTCAACTCCCATTGCACCTTCAACTGCTGCGCAATATCCCCATCCATGTCCGAAACTACAAATTCCACATACTCTCTCAATTACGTACACCATTTCTGTGTACTCTTTCTTTTCAACCAACTTTTCCAGACCTCTATGAATAAATCCAATAGAAGGAATCGCTTCCACTACCGTTTCGTCTTCTAGCACTAGGTCTAGATGTATCGGCTCAGGAAGTACTGGATGTTGTGGTCCGAAAGGAATTACTGTTCTTTTTGCCATCTTCGTTTCCTCTCTATTTCTTCATCCAAGGTGTCTCTTCTTTTGTAATAAAGAAGTTTCCTTGGAAATCCAATTTATTATGTTTAAATTTAATACCGAAAAGATCATTCATTTCATTTTCATAAATAAATGCTCCCCAATATTCTCCAGTGATGCTTTCCATTACTCTATCCGCTGGAATGTTCAATTTTACATTTAAAAGCTGGTGATCCTTATCAAAAGTATAAAGGATTTCAGTTTCATCGCCAACATTTGTTGCACATGCCTGAACAAGTCTGTATCCTTCAGCTTTAATATCTCTTACTTCTTGTAAAAGCTGAGAGCTTTCAATGATTTTAAATTCTTGCTTAGTTGCTTCCATTTTATTTGCCCTCCTTTTCAGTTTCTTCCGCCTCTATAGCTTGTGCTTCAGCTTCCACAGCCTCAACTTCAGCCTCTACAGCTTCAACTTCAGTTTCCACATCTTCAATAGTTTCTTCAACCTGAGCTACTTGAGCAACTGGGTTTTTCTTTTGAATATCTAATGCAGCTTTCTTTTCAGCTAGAACTCCTAGCCCTTTTACTACACCGTCAATAATCGCCTCTGGTCTAGCGGCGCATCCTGGAACATATACGTCTACAGGAATTACTGTATCTACACCACCTAATATATTGTAACACTCTCTAAAAATTCCTGCTGTACAAGCACAAATTCCACATGCTACTACTACCTTAGGCTCTGGCATCTGATCATATATTTGTTTAACAACATTCTTGTTTTGCTCATTTACTGAGCCTGTTACAAGAAATATGTCTGCGTGTTTTGGATTACCTGTGTTAATAATTCCAAATCTTTCAACGTCATACATAGGTGTAAGGCAGGCTAACACTTCTATGTCACAGCCGTTACAACTGGATCCATCGTAATGGATTAACCAAGGTGATTTTGTTATATAAGCCATCTTGCAACCTCCTTACAAAAATAGTAATACGAAAAAGTTTGAACCGCCTAGAAGGATAAACAAGTTTATACCTCCAAGAATCAAAGTTACAATCCAAGCTGACTTAAGCGTGAATTCCCACTTCATTCTGGCGAAACTGTTGTCTATGAACACTTCTAAGAAGTAAGTTAGTAGACAAACTACAATACCGATTATTATTCCTAACATAGTTCCGTTTGTAAAGAATAGGAAAACAAATCCTAAAAGCATTATGTTCTCGTACCAGTGAGAAATTTCAATCAAAGCTAATGTTTTTCCTGAAAATTCTGTAGTAAGACCTTTTACAAGCTCTTGGTGACCGTGGTGAGACATACTTAAGTCAAACGGAGACTTACGGAATTTAATAGTAAGAATAAATATATATCCTAAGAATATTCCTGCTGCAGGCAAGATTGCCATAGACTCATTATTCAAAATATCTGCAACTTCGAAGCTTCCTGATACCATGAATAGTCCAATAGCCGTAATTAATACCATTGGCTCATAAGCCAAAGTTTGTAGTAATTCTCTCTCTGCACCAATCTGCGCATATGGTGAATTTGATGAAAATGCTGCAACCACCAAGAATACGCTTGCTAACGTTAATGTAAATATTACTAGCAGTAAATTTTCTCCAGCAAAGAATAATGCTCCTGTGAAAACTACCATTATGAAGAAACCTAAAACATAGAAATCTTGTACCTTATTTACTGTAATATTTTCTTTCTCTAAAAGCTTAAACACATCATAGAAAGGCTGAAGTATAGGAGGACCTTGACGTCCTTGCATTCTTGCTGTAATTTTTCTATCTGCCCCTGCTAAAATACCACCTACTATAGGCGCAAATACTAGGTATGCTACTACAGATATTACTATTGTCATTGTAGAACTCATTATTGTGCACCTCCTAATAATATTATCATCATAAGAAGCATTGGGATAATTATAGCTACTATAGCAGCTATTCCACCAATTCTATTCATCTTCTTTTCGCCGAAGTACTTTTCCATATGCCAGTTCTTTAAACCAACCTTAGTTGAACCATGGAAAGAATCTTCAAATGATAAGTCATCTCCTTTGTTTACTCCTGCTAAGTAAATTGGTACAATCTTCTTATTTGTTCTACCAAACATTAGCGCAAACATCAGTATTAGGAATACATTCATTATAATGAAAATAGTCATATGGTTGCCTGTTAAAGCTAATGTTTCTAATGCTCCAAACGTTGTAAATAGATATGGTAGTACCATTGTATCTGAGATAATAGGGAAAGTGATACAAACTGCAACAGTCATAATTACTAATGCAAAGTGAACCGCTCTTTCGTCTTTATTAACATTTTGGTCAATTCTCTCTTCTCCAGCTACAATAGCAGATAGTTTACCCATCCACTTAGTCCAGTAGAATAGCGTTGCCGCACTACCAAAGCAAATAATTAATACCAAGAACATGTTTCCGCTATTTACAAAACTTGAGATTGTAGCCCATTTAGCAACTAACATTCCAAGTGGTGCAAGGAACATTCCTGCAATACCTACCATCATATAAGCTGCAAGTTTAGGCATCTTAGTGAATAATCCATCCATCTCTTCAATGTCTTTGCTTCCAATTGTATGCTCTGCTGTTCCTACGCATAAGAATAGCAGCGACTTAGTAATCGCATGGAATATTATTAACATAATTCCAGCCCATACAGCTTCCGCTGTTCCTACTCCTCCGCAGGCTACGATTAGCCCTAGGTTTGCAACAGTCGAGTATGCAAGAACTTTCTTACCATTGCTCTGAGATATTGCTGCAAAGGAGGCCATAACAAAGGTAATTCCTCCTACTAGTAGAACCATTAACCCAACAACGTTTCCACCAAGGATTGGCGAAATCTTTATAATAATGAATACACCTGCTTTTACCATTGTAGAAGAGTGTAACAGAGCCGAGGTAGGTGTCGGTGCTACCATAGCCCCTAGAAGCCAGCTGTTGAAAGGCATTTGCGCTGCCTTTGTAATTCCTGCAAATGCAAGGAACATTGCTGGAAGCACTACGCTTATTCCCATTAAATCATATAGTAACATTTGGGAAAGTTCTAATGTTCCCATAGTTAAGCCTAAGATAACAATTGCGATTACGAAAGATAATCCACCTAGTAAGTTCATAGCTAATGCTCTAAATGAATTGTTAATAGCTTCTTTTGATCTCGTAAATCCAATTAAGAAGAACGAACAAATTGTTGTAATCTCCCAGAAGAAGTATAACCACAATAAGTTGTTAGATAGTACGATTCCAAACATAGCTGATAAGAATACAAATAGTAAGAAGAAGAAGAATGGTCTTCTGTCTGGCTCGTTCTTATGGTGATGTTGAAAATCTTTCATGTACCCTACTGCATAAACACAGATTAGGGAACCTATAATTCCAATAATTAGTACCATTATTAATGATAACTTGTCGATAAAGAAATTGTTCATCACTTCGATGCTGTGGCCAGGGCCAAACTCAAACCATACCAATACTGGTGTTTGAATAAGAGCCAAAATACATACAATGTATTTTTTGTGTTTAATACCAAGACAAACAATTAATCCTGCTAGAATAATTTCTATACCAATCATTACATAATTTACCCAATGATTTGATGCAGCGAAGACAATCGTCTCCTCCGAGAAATTATTGAAGACTAACAATACTGATGCTGCTGCAATTATTGCGGCTCCTGCATAGACTATTACTCCTCTGCTTCTGTCGTCCTTAAGTACTAAAAGAGCCAGTGCTACCACTAGTGGAAAAACAATCAAGAAAATTAAAATGCTCATGTATTCCTCCTCATTCGCTACTTATTGTTCTAATATGTACACAATATACATACTACCTCAATAATTATATAATATTGTTCTTTTTTTATCAAGGTTTTTTTGAGGTAAATTGTTCTTTTTTTGCATTCAATTTTCTCAATTCATTTTTTTTGATTTTTTCAATCAATTTTCATTCCGTTCTTAGATTTTTCTTGCAATTTCAAGAGCTTTCACAGTTACTTTTCTTTTTACTTTTCACTAAACCTTACAGTAATTATGGCTTTTTTACAAAAAAAAATTAAGAGGAGAACAGTTTCAGCAAACTTGTTGCGCTTTACCACAACCTTGTAATGTTTGCCACTTTCCCCTCTTTGTATTTTGCTATTATTTATTTCCCTCGTAGGATTTTAGACTTGTTGGTTAAAATATTCAATCTTCTTACACATCCGAATTTAGGTTACAAATTTATACTGTCATATTTTCTTTAACTACTATTGTACAATTTTAAGATTTGGCTTTTCTAAATTATTTGATACCAAGAAAGATTTAAAGTTACCAAACTGCAGCGGTTTAGTAAACACGTACCCTTGTAGATACTCACATCCACAGCTCATTAGAAAGTCTTGCTGTTCTTCCGTTTCAACACCTTCTATTACTATTTCTCGATTAGTCGCCTTAATTCCATTTACCAAATTCACAAAAAAATCTTTATTTTCAGAAGTAGATGTTGCTGCGAGAAGCAGACTTCTGTCTATCTTAATTACCTTTACTGGAAGTCCTAAAAGAACACTCATATTCGAGTAGTCTACACCAAAATCATCAAGTTCAAAGGCAGTTCCATGCTCTTGTAAATCAGCTATTACATCATTTGCCACCTCAGAGTCAGCAATTAACGTCCGCTCCGTAATTTCGATTTTAATCATTTCTGGCGGAATATTATACTTCTCTAGGGTTTCAACCACCCTATCCGCCATATCCGCTTGAGAGAATTGTTGATATGAGAAATTAACAGATACACTTTCTAAGTATAGATAGTTAGGATACTCATCCATTAAGGACCTTAAGTCCGAACAGACTTTTTCTAAAATAATGTAAGTCATATCTTTAATCAAACCAGTTTCTTCAGCTATTTCAATAAAATCATTTGGATAAATTAACGAGCCATTTTGCCCCACCATTCTAACAAGTGCTTCTGCATGAGAGAATTTCTTAGTCTCAGTTGAGTAAATTGGCTGATAATGTAGTTCAAAAGAATTATCATTAATTGCCGCCTTAATTTGCTGAATCATGAAATTATTCCCTCTAATGTTATTCAGGACTGAAATATCATAAAGGAATTTCTTCTTTTCCCCATCCTCTTTAAGTAGCCTAATTGAGTAATCTGCAGCAGAAACAAGCTCCTTAATATTAGTTCCAAAATCAGGATAGTCTACTCTTGCACAAATTACATCCATACTAATTGTTTCAGACTCCACCTTAAAAGTATCATCATAGCTAGAAAGGACCTTCTTAAAGATGCTATTATAATGTTGAGTAGAAATATTATTATTTCTGATTATAATTGCAAATTCATCCCCTGTATATCTAAAAACATAACCCGAAGGAAAAGGCTTACTAACATGGCTACCTATTCTTTGGAGAACCTTATCCCCAAAATCCAAACCAAATTGTTCATTAATCACCTTAAAGTTACGTAAACTTAAAATGTAAATTGAGAAAGGACTATCTTTCTTAGATAAATGTCCAAGCTTTTTCATAAATGCACTTCTGTTAGGAAGGTCTGTAAGTGGATCAGTTGATTTTGATACATTTTGAATGTATAAATGAATTACAAGTATCCCCATGACACTGGCCGTTCCAGACAGGATAATCTCAGGATTTTGAAACTGAACAAAAGTAATGGAAAACACAAGAAACAAATTCAATAATAATATTTGCATTGTACTGCGATAAGCTGTTCTAATGTTCGTTATAGTTAGGAATAATACTCCTGCTGCATAAAATCCTGCAATTGCATAAGGGAATTGCCAATAAGCGCCCTGAACATAACCATCACTTACTGAAAGTGTAAACAAGTCTCCTATAAAGTACATTCCCATGATTAATACTATGTAAATCATATATGGTAGTGAAGCTACTACAAAATACCACTTTGTTTTACTCAGAGTTCTAGATGAAGCAACTATAGCAACTGCATATAGAAATGTCACATACGAAACTACCGGACAGAGAATAAAATACATCACTGTAGTTACTTCACCAAAAATAAGAGTTGATTCCTTTAGTATTTCTAAAGTAAATATACTAGAGGCCAATGTAAAAGACACTGCAGCAATAGCCCCAATGTACATAAACCTTAATACTTTAAATTTTATAGATTTTCCCTCGTTATTTCTCAAAAAACTAAATAACAGTATTATAAGTAATATCAAGGAAATTGCTTCTGGCGCTAAGTTATAGTTCATATTTCCCTTCCTGTTGTTGTAACAAGTCTAAACTAAACATTTTTTTCTAAATTATTCTACGCAAAATAACCATTTATATATAGATGGTATGCATTTTACATTTAACCTTCCTTCTGTAAATATAAAAATAATAACCATTAAATAAACTGTTGCTAATGAAAACTTATTTTTTCAATCAATTGATTCTATTTCCATATAAATAAACAATCTACTAGGTCTTAAACAATTATAACAAAACCCTTGTGTCTCCTCAATGAACTTCAAAGAAAAAACACTAGAATCACAAGTGTTACACACTTAATCACTCTCCCATTATATCAACTTACTTAATTGCCAAAATTAAACAAATCTCTATTTCAACCTTAGGTAATCGAAGGTAAAAATAGAGATTTTCAATCATTTAGTATTTTAGATTTGTTTAAGTACCAGCAATTTATTTTAAGCCTAGGCGCTTCTTTGTCATCTCTTTGTTATTCGCATACTTTAACAATACTTCTTCTGTAATAACATCATCGTTATACAGATCAATTAGACTTTTATCCATGCTTATCATTCCCTCTTCAGGAGCGGCTGTAGCAATGGCATTATTAATCTGATGAGTTTTCCCTTCTCTAATCAAGTTTGCTATTGCTGGAGTTACCACTACCACTTCAAACACTGGTGTTAGCTGCCCAGTTTTTGTAGGTATAAGCTGCTGGGACACTACTACTCTTAACACCATGGAAAGCTGCAATAGGATTTGCGACTGCTGGTTTGGTGGGAAGGAGTCAACAATTCTATCAATTGATTTTGCCGCTCCTATGGTATGTAAGCTACTTAAAATCAGGTGGCCAGTTTCAGCTGCAGTCATAGCAATTTCAATAGTTTCTGAATCTCTAAGTTCGCCAATTAATATTACATTTGGAGCCTGCCTAAGAGCTGCTCTAAGGGCAGACACAAAACTTTCTGTATCAATATTTATCTCTCTCTGGGTAACAATGCTACTTTTGTGAGCGTGTAAAAACTCAAGGGGGTCTTCAAGAGTGATAATATGTGATTCTTTGTTTTGATTAATATCATTAATTGCACAGGCCAAGGTTGTACTCTTTCCACTACCTGCAGGTCCTGTAACTAAAGCCATTCCGCTAGAAAGATTCGCTATCTTTGCAACCGTATCCCCAATTCCGAGGGAAGCCGAGTCCGGAAGATTAAAAGCAATTATTCTAATTACAGCAGCAAAAGTACCACGTTGTCTATACGCATTTACCCTAAATCTAGATACATCTTGTATAGCAAAAGAAAAATCATCATCGCCCTTTTCGTTTAACATTTGGAAATTTCTATTTCCTGCCAGTTGATATATTTGTTCAATTAAATCTTGGGTTGCATTAGGCGCCATTTTTTTGTCATATCCATCCTCAGGGCTTTCATTAA
Organism: uncultured Oscillospiraceae bacterium; assembly: GCA_964370075.1. GTDB lineage: Bacteria > Bacillota > Clostridia > Peptostreptococcales > Anaerovoracaceae > CAYJHC01. The sequence continues at coordinate 13,470 of CAYJHC010000025.1, forward strand.
GTTCTCCAAACCCCTCCATCACTCCTTTTGCCTTACCCTTTATAGGAAGTCCTGCAACAATGAATACATCCGACATTCCCCTTTGCACAGCAAGTTTTGCTATTCTTTTAAAATCCATTAATCTCTACCAACTTCCTTTATTCAACGAAAACTGGAAGAGTATCGTCCGCTTCCCAGTCTCCAGTATAAACCAATTTCCATTCTTTAATTCTATAAAAGCCCTGGCCCTCTGCAGGAGAAAGTAATTCTATCTTTGCATTAAGGCTTTCTTCATGATCTATGGGAATTTCAAATGATAGGTAATCTATACCATTTACAGTATCTATTTTATATTCTTTATTCTCACTTAATATACTAATCGCAGAATCCAAATAGCCAGATCCCTTGCTGCTATATTCTTCACTAAGTACTCCATCTATTTCTTTTAGGTTCTCCTGAGCCTTGCTTTCAGCCAAATAATATTCGTCATTACTTTCCGCTGTAGAAATACTCATTTCATTATCATTGTTTGAGGAAATAAATGATAATGCAGCAAAAGTAATTAAACAGGTCAATACAAATACCATAAGCATAAGGCTAGTTCCTATAGGCACACCAACTTCAATTGACTTTTTCATTATTGGCCACCTCCTACAGTTTTAGGATTATACACCTTTGTATTTAATTCATATATTACTTTTTCTTCACCTTTCAAATATGTACTAATGGTTATATCCTTCATCCCATCCTGTTCTTTTACTAGGACTTGTAACTCATAGTCTCCTTCTTCCTTACTTACAAATTCTCCATCCTCATCGTAATAGGTTACAATGTAAACGTCCTCTTTCACCATAGGAAAGATGTCAAATAAAGGTTCTGTCTCACCGTTATTAGCTATTATCACTTCTGCAATAGAGCTAGCCTTCGTAACTGCATGGTCTCTATCAAAGCTTTCATTTCCTAAAGTGTTGGAATAGACAAAAAGTTGAATACACACTGCAGAGCAGAGGGCAAAAAACAATATTGAAATTATTAGTTCCATTAGAAATATACTTGATTTTCGTTGTAATTTCATTTACCCCTCCCTTTCTACTGATCACTTCTAAGCGAAAGAACTATCTGCGACTTAGCATCATTATTATCAACAACAGAAAAAGAGTAAACCTTTTCTCCTAGCTGATCAATATTAAATTCTTTGAGAGGAATTAAAGGTTCCCCAGAAGCCGGCGTAACCTCTGTGCCTTCCTTCGTAAATAGCTCTCTTAAATTATCTTCATAATAATAAATATAGTTAATATAGGTTTCTCCTTCGATTTCCGTTTCAAGCAATAGTGCCGGTAAGTCTCCTAATTTTCCTAATGTAACCCCACCTGCATCATCACTTTGCTTTACCTGCTTTTCGATAAATGCAATTGCAGTACGAGAAGAGAAAATACTTTCTGTATTTTTAACATTATTCTTGTATGCAGTAGAACCTATCTGCACCACAAGTAAGGCTGAAACTGCAAAGACGCAGAACAGTCCAAGGGCAAATAGTATGTCTATAGCCTGTCTTCTTTTGTCTGAGAATACTCGCATAAAGTCCTCTTTCTTACCTTCTAAGTACCGTAACGTCCGGTTTAATATTTGTTGCAAACACGTCATAGTGAATAATATACTTATCATGATTCACTTGAAGTGCATAATTCTCTTCTAGGTATTCTAAGGAATCCGGGTAGGCTCCCTCAGTTGCATAGCAGTGAACACTTGCCCTATCTATAGCAGTTTTCAAAGACTCTATTTCCTGCTCTTGATTCCCCTCACTTACTGAATCAAAGGCCATTCCTAGCACCCCAAAAAAAGCAATAAATATAAATATTTGAACCAGCAACTTTAAGTATTTTGGTTTTTTTCTTACGAAATAGTTTTTACCACTCATAATCTATCCTAACTTTCTTTAACCTAAGGCTGACATAATGCTCATTAACGGGAACATTACAGATAGAAGTATTGCGCCAACAATTACCGAAAGTACTGCAACTAAAGTCGGCTCAATAATCCCAATTATATTAGTTAGTTTTTGGTCAACTTCTTCTTCATAGCGCTCTGAAATTTCTTCCATAACACCATCTACTGAGCCTGTTTTGAAACCAACCAAAAGCATTCTTGCATATAGACCACCGTAAATTTCATTTCCTACCATAGCATTTTCGAAACTTTGTCCATCTTCCATATCCGAAATACATTTTTTAACCTTAGCCTTCATTCTTCTATTTTCAACGAGGCCTTCAATCATTTCCAAGCTCTGAGTTGTATCCAGACCACTGGCTAGCATTAGTGCCATACCATTTGAAAATCTTGCAACTGCTATTTTGTCCGTAATTCCTCTAGTAATCCTGGAATTTTCTTTAAATCTTGCAAAGGCAGCCTTTCCTCCACTTGTCTTCATAACTATGAATACTATAAGGATGATTGCTACTAGACCTATGAAAATCCACAAACTATAAGCATTCATAGCATTCCCAAGAACCATTACGCTTTTTGCAAAACCTGTAAGCTCACTGCCTAGCTGTTCAAATACAGAGTCGAAAATTGGAATTACCTTAATTAATAAAAATCCAACAACAACAAGCATCATCACAGTCATTACAGCTGGATATACAACCGATTGCCTTACTGCATTTTGAACATCATCTTCTTTCTTGTAATATTTAGCCAAAGCTGAGAACACAGTGTCAAGCTTTCCTGCTCTTTCTCCGATTTTCACCATATTAACCATATAGTGTGGGAAAATCCCCATCTTGTCCAAGGTTTCGTGAAAAGTATAACCCATTTCTAAATTATCACTCATTTCTTTTAGAAGTTCTTTCCCCATTTTCCCAGAAGCTTCTTCTTCCATGATATGTATACCTTCTACTGTGGTTATTCCAGCATTTAATATCATTGCCATCTGTCCACAAAACGCAGATAAGTCTAGGTTAGAAATCATCTTGCCTTTCACATCATTTTTCACTTCATTAGTAGACGAATTTTTCAACATAATTATCTCCATTTCCTACATATTCTTTAAGATCACTATCACCAGTTGTATCTCCAAAAGTTGGATCCATTAAGGACCAACTATTTCCATTAAATTGAATAATATCTTCAACCCATCCCGTCTCTGCAGTATACACCGATATCCATGCATGATATACCTCTCCTGAATATCCTATTTGCAGTTTAGTAGGTACGTTCTGAGACCGAAGCATAGAAGCCATTAACACCGCATAGTCAAAACAAATTCCCTTTCCGCTGGATACCACCTCATCTATATCTGGAAGGTAACCTGAAATTTCACCGCCTCCAGCAGCTTCAGCCTTTTCATTGTCATAGCTAACCGTATCCATAGTGTAATTGTACACTCCTGTAACGAATTCTAAATCTGTAGAAGTGTGAGAATAAATATCTCTTGCTGTTCCTACAGCTGTACTTTCCGCATTAAAGTTAACATATTGGTTAGAGTATAAGAAAGGTGAAAAGCTATCATTTATACTAGCCCAAACACTGGTGGATGCAGCTACTGAATATTGATTCCCGCTTATTTGTTCGTACACCGTAACCGAATAGTTCCCACTTCCTTCTGTAAGAGGAAAGGCCTCAAAGTCAGACCCAGGCGTTAAATCATAAGTATAATCAACATAAGAAGGGCCTCTGATTTGCATTTTTATTTTATCCGTATGGCTTCCCGTGTATTTCACCATAACATAACCTTCTGAGGCATTAGAATAGTCCACCGTTGCCACGCTACCATTATATGTAGAAGAACCACTTGCAGCTGGAATTCTAACAGCTACATCCAAAGGTTCTCTGACAACCTCGTCACTAGCATAATAACTACCAGATCCTCCACAAGCAGAAAAAGACAGGGTAACACTTAATATTACCATGCTTGCCAAAATCCTTTTCATAAAACTAGTCTTTCTATTTTGCATTTACTGCCTCTCTACTTATTTTTTATAATTATTACTTATATTTCAAGTATTTTATCCTACAAATTCTATATGTAGGCTGACGTTCATTTAATTCATGCATCTTTCTTGCTGTTCTCACCTATATTCTAGCTCTATTCTAACTTTGAATTTTTCTTCTACATTGAATAGGCAAAAATAATTTTATAACAATGACATACAACGACACCTTCCTAGTCATCCTATACACAACTAATTATACATTGCTTTTTCAATCTTTACAACAAAAACTTACACCCTTATTCACAAAAGCCATTTCAATTTCCTTATACTTACAAATCTCCCATTGTTCTTTTCTTAATTATTGAAAATTTCAATAGTTTTACGTTTAAAATTGTAATTTTTTATAACACCCCATCCTAATTTTATAAATATTGACTTTTATGCGATTTTATTAGATGATTGTATTAGACTGATTATTATCTTATTAGAATTAAAGAAAGCGAGACAAAATGACAGATACAAATGATATAAAAAAAGGGTTGGTAGTACTTTTAGCATCTGACTGCTTTGGTGACGGGGAAAGGGAACTTGGCCAGAACTTAATGAAGGCCTTCTTGTATTCCCAGTCGGAAGCTTACGTAAAACCAGAAACAATCATCTTTATAAATGATGGTGTAAAACTTACAACTAAAGGTTCTCAAGTATTAGAGCATCTTCAAGCTTTGGAAGACGCAGGAGTTCAATTGTTTACCTGTGGAGCCTGTCTTAATTACTATGATATAGAGGACGACTTAGAAATAAGTGAAATCACCAATATGTACAGCGTTACTGAAATGCTTAATGAAGCAGAAAGCGTAGTTAGGGTATAATTAATGACTAAAAAAGATAAGGGCTTTCATGTAATTACATTTAAATCCGTCAGCTATGCAATTAGAGCAGAAAAAAAACTTATTGGAAATAAGGAAGTACATATCATACCAACTCCAAGAGAAATAACAGCAACCTGTGGAATGGCACTTAGAGTAGATAATAGTTCAGAATCAGAACTATTAGAAATGTACAAATCCATTGAAGACCCTGAGGGACTTTACAAACTCGGTCCAAAATCAGAAGGGAAACGACCTATTCAAGCTATTACAATTAAATAAATTGCAATTCAGCCTAAAACTTAAGCATAAGGACAGCATAAAAGGAGACATAAATGAAACATAATACAGTAATTAACTCAAAAAAAATAAAAGAAGATGCGGAAAGCTACTATAATAGTGGCCTATATTGCTCAGAAGCTATAGTTGCAAGTATCAGAGAAAATTTCGGATTTGATATTTCAGAAGACATTGTAAAAGTTGCATCTGGTTTTCCTGTAGGAATTGGCGGTTCAAAATGTGTTTGCGGTGCAGTTTCTGGCGGAATCATCTCTTTAGGAATGGTTTTTGGCCGTTCTACTCCTGGAGATGAAAAGGTGAACAAATGTATGGAGCTAAGCGCAGAAGTGCATGACCACTTTAAGGGAAAAAATCATGTACTATGCTGTAGGGCTTTAACTGCTGGACATCAGCTTGGCTCAGAAGAACATATGGCTCAGTGCACTCGCTTCACTGGAGACATTGCAGAAAAAACTGCACAAATAATATCTAGGGAGCTTTCTATAACAGATGAGGCAAGTTCAAAATAGTTGTGCACTATAAAATCAAAGTGTTTAGTTAAAATTATATTTACACAGTGATGACTAAACACATAGATCTGGTTAATTTGGGGGGTATTAAAATTTTTCATATTTTAAAAAACTTGGGCATTTAAGTCCAAGTTTTTTAGAATTCATTATTCTCCACACTTTATCTATTCTCTTTAAGAATCTTGTTTATCGCATCTGCTACATAGATTATTTCCTCTTCAGTATTAAAATACCCAAAAGAAAACCTTACCGTCCCACAAGGGTAAGTACCAAAGGACTGATGTGCATGTAGCGCACAGTGAAGTCCGCACCTAGTTAACACTCCATACTCCCTTTCTAGCAAGAAGGTTACTTCTGCATTATCTATAGTCTCTGTAAAGTCTATAGAAACAACTGAAGTCCTATCAATAGTATCCTTTCTCCCTATAACCCTAATTCTTTCCATATTTAGGACTCTTTCTAAAAAAGCAGAAGTTAAAAAGCTTTTCTTTTCTTGAATTTTTTCAATAGTTTCATTCTTAATAAAATTAAGGCTGTGTTTAAGCCCAATTATTCCAGGAATGTTCATGGTTCCTGGTTGAAATTTATCTGGCATAAAATCTGGCATAAATTCTTTATCTGAAAGGCTGCCTGTCCCACCTAATATTACGGGACTAAGAGCTTCAGCCAAATTGCTACTCAATACTATTCCACCAATCCCTTGAGGCCCTAGTAATGCCTTATGGCCAGGGAAAACAAATCCATCTATATTGCTTTCGGTAACATTAATTTCTTTACTTCCTACAGTTTGTGCTCCATCAACAACAAAAAATATCCCCTCTTCTTTGGCGATCCTTCCCACCTCTTCAATTGAAGTTATGGTACCACAAACATTGGATCCATGTGTTATAAGTATAAGTTTAGTGTTATCTTTTATTAAATCTTTTATCTCTTTTGGATCCAGGTTTCCTTTATTATCAGTTTGGGCCTTACTCCACTCTACTCCAGATTTTTCAAGTTCTGCTATGGGTCTAACTACAGCATTATGCTCCATAGAGGTAGTAATTACATGATCCCCAGGCTTTAACAACCCTTGCACCACCATATTAAGTCCCCAAGTCGCTCCTGGAGTAAATACTATATTCTTAGCTTCTGAAGCTCCTAGAATTTCTCCTAATAGGTCATAGGTTTCAAGAACCTCTCCCTCAACATTGTAAGCCCCAGTATATCCACCCCTACTAATATTAAAGCCACTATTGTCTATATGATTTCCCATAACCCTCCCAAGATCAGGAGCCTTTGGAAAAGATGTACTTCCATTATCACAGTATACTTGTTTTATCATTATTATTTCCTCTTCATATATATCATATTATTATCAGGTCTAACAGTACTGACCAATATTATAAACTTCGATTGGCGCCTACTATCTGCTCTGGCTTAGACTTAGGCTTAGGCTTAGACTTAATTTGTACAGCACAATAATTATAACATAGAATAATTATTGTAACTATCGAAAAAGTCAAATCATATATTTGTCAAAGTCAAGACCAATGTGCCCAAAAAAAATTGATAACAGTAAAACTTTGAAATTTCAAAGCAAATTCAAGTCACTTCATAATATCATCTGGCTTTTTCTTATTTTTTTAAATTTTTTTCACATTTCTTGCAATAAAAATCGCCTTTGGCGCATTGTTAAAGTATAAGGGCCTTAAACATAAGAAAAGCAAAGAAAGAAAAAGAGGTAAAAAAATGAACAATATTTTAGCAAGTAAAAAGAATAAAGTAATTGCAACTTTTGTAGTCATAGCTATGGTAGCAGCTTTAGTAATAAGCGGAACTACAATTAGCGCTAACGCAACAGAGACAATCGTATCTCTAGATGTAAATCCAAGCGTAGAATTAGAAGCAAATAAACAAGATGAAGTTATCGCAGTAAATGCAAAGAATACAGAAGCTAAAGAAATAGTTTCGGGTCTAAGCCTAGAAGGAAAAACTTTAGATCAAGCAGTAGTTGAATTAGTAGATGCAATGGTTCTAGCTGGACACATTACAGCAGATAAGGGCGACGTACTTTTATCTGTAGTAACTCAAGACGAAGCAAAAAGACAATTACTTGAAGAAGGAATAACTGCAGATGTAGAAAAATATCTATCAGGTGCTAATCTAAATAATGATTTACACTGGCAGCATCTAACTGAAGAACAGTATCATCAGCTTCAAGCTCAAGCTGATGAAATGGGAATTTCTTTCGGTAAATTACTAGCCTCCGAAAAAATAATGGAATTAGACAGCAGCTATACACAAGAGCAATTACTAGCAATGTCTATGGATCAATTAGACGACATTCTAGAAAATAACGGAATGGAATTAGATGATTTACTTGATGACCTTGACGAAGAGTACTGTGATGATTGCGGAAGACTAGAGTCTGAGTGTAATGACGAATGTGATGATGACGACGATGATGATGACGATGACGACGACGACGATGATGACGACGACGATGATGATGATGACGACGACGATGATGACGACGATGATGGTGATGATGACTAAGATTCACATATAAATTTTATAACAAAAAAAGAAAACAAAATCAAATAAAGAGGAGGGTTCATACCCCTCCTCTTTATTTTCCTCTTGAATCCTCTTTGGCTAATTGATTTTTTCAGCATATATGGTAGACTAATTTACGTACGTTAAAAGCATCAACAAGGAGCCTGATAAACATGACTAACAACAAATCTATCCAAGCTAAACTAGTTAATTTAGTGGAAACCTCTTGGTTCAAAAACTCAATATTGGTAATTATTCTATTAAACTCTATAATCCTAGGTCTACAAACCTCAAAAGAAATCACTTCTGCAGTAGGCGATTTACTCTACACTTTAGACTTTATATGCCTCTGTATTTTTGCAGTAGAGTTAGTATTAAAGCTTATTGCTTACAGATTTTCTTTCTTTAAAAGCGGCTTTAATATATTCGACTTTGTAATAGTCGTAACCTCTATTCTGTCTGAGTTCGCCTTCCTTTCTGCCTTCCGTATGCTAAGGACATTTAGAGTGTTAAGATCGCTGAGAAGCCTTAGAGCTCTTCGGATGGTTACAGGAATTTCTAAGCTAAACGTAATTATTACCGCTATAGCTAAGTCTATTCCTTCTATTCTTTGGACAGGCTTATTACTTGTAATAATTTACTATGTATTTGCTGTAATGGGAACAACCCTGTTTGGAAATTCTTTCCCAGATTGGTTCGGCAGTATATGGGAAAGCTTCTACACCTTATTCCAAGTTATGACTTTGGAAAGTTGGTCCATGGGTATTTCAAGGCCAGTAATGGATGTTTATCCTTGGGCCTGGTTATACTTTGTTCCTTTTGTTTTAATAAGTGCATTTATAATGATGAATGTAGTAGTAGGTATAGTTGTTAATACTATAAGTGAAACTACCGAGTCAGAGGAAAAAGAAGAACTAGAGAAAGAGCTTAAAGATGAGCATATCTCTAAGCAAGCTGCTTTGAGAAAAGAAATTGCTACTTTGAAGGAGCAGATCCATCGTGTTGAGCTACTATTAGACAGTGAAGATGAGACGAAGAAATAAAGTTTTACAAACTTCAGCTCTGCATAGTCAGCAACCCGAAAATTAATTTTCACTCTTAAAAATCTCCCAGCCTATAAAAGAAATAGCACTGGGAGATTTTTTGATTCATTCAGTTTTTTAAAGAGGAGTTCAACTGCTAATTTTAAATCGAGGCGAATGAGCTAACATACACGCACGATTATGCCAAATCACCTGCAGCTTTTATTTTAACTCTGTTAGTGTTTCCTGGGTAATAAGCCAAAGGAACATCTTCAATGTCAATAATCTCTACAGTACTTTCTATAGCTCCAGCTAAAACAGCAAGATTTATAGCTTCCTTTTTAGCAACTTCTAAAGCCTCTTCACGTGGTGTCTCATCATAGTCTATTAACTGCTCATATGTTCCAGAGACCTTCGAAATAGCAGATCCTATTGCATTAGCACAGCCAAAGTGGTTTGGTTTTTCTACAATACTTGCACCTTCTAGTTTAGTAGGGAGTATTACAGATCCTCCACCAACTAAAATCACCTCTGCATCAGCATTAGAAATCTTCATAGAATCTAATGCATCTTCTGTCATTT
>CAYJHC010000026.1:0-23146 GCA_964370075.1 uncultured Oscillospiraceae bacterium
AAGGAAAGTTCAAAGATGAGATCGTTCCAGTAGTAATTCCTCAAAGAAAAGGAGAACCAAAAGTATTTGATACTGACGAGTATCCAAAGCCAGGTGTAGTTGCTGAAGGTCTTGCTAAACTTAGACCTGCATTCAAAAAAGAAGGTAGCGTAACTGCTGCTAACGCTTCAGGAATCAACGATGCTGGAGCTGCTGTAGTAGTAATGTCAAAAGAAAAAGCGGATGAATTAGGAATTAAGCCACTTTGCACAATTAAAGCAAGTGCGTCTGCAGGAGTTGACCCATTAATCATGGGAATTGGTCCAGTACCATCAACTAAGAAAGCTTTGGAAAAAGCTGGATTAACAATGGCTGATATGGATTTAGTTGAAGCTAACGAAGCATTTGCGGCGCAAGCATTAGCAGTAGGTAGCGACTTAGGAATTGATCCAGAAAAATTAAATGTTAATGGTGGAGCAATTGCAATTGGACACCCTATTGGAGCATCAGGTACTAGAATTCTTATTACTTTAATTAGCGAAATGCAAAAGAGAGACGCAAAGAATGGTCTTGCAACACTTTGTATAGGTGGCGGGCAAGGAACTGCGCTAATAGTTGGAAGAGACTAGTAATAGCTGTATGCTGAGGAATTCTACTCGATTACGTTGATGACTGGAATTCTTTAAAAAAAGTAAATATAAATTAGTAAAAAGGCTACTTCTATAGGTAGCCTTTTTGTTTTGGCTAAATAACAGGCTTAAGGAGGCAATCAATCTTTTGACGGTTAGAATTAAAAAATAAATGAAATAGATGTTGACAAAGAAAAATAGTTAAGCTAAAATAACAGTTAAACAATAGTAATTAAGCTATAATAACTAATTGCTGTGTGAAAAGAAATCTTAAGTTAGAAAAACTTAAAAAGCAGTGATTACAAGTTAAAGAAATTAGTTATATACGAACAATTTTAAAAATAAGGAGAGTAACTTAACATGGAAAACAGTATTTTAGCAAAAAGGTATAGCGGGTTAGATCTATTTAAATATGCACTTCCAAGCATAGCGGCTATGATATTTATGTCTGCTTATGGAATAGTGGATGGAATATTTGTAGCAAACCTAGTAGGAGAAGATGCATTGGCAGCCATTAATATAGTAATGCCGTTAATAAGCGTGATAATGGCTGTGTCGCTGATGTTGGCAACTGGAACCAATGCAATTATGGGCAAGTTTATGGGTGAAGGAAAGTACAAAGAGGCCAGATCTTTTCTCAGCGTCATATATTTAGTTGGTGTAATATTTGGAGCTATAGTCACTATAGGGTGTCTAATGTTTTCAAATGAGATAGTTGCTATACTTGGAGCATCAGAGGTTTTAAAGGACTATGCGAAAGATTACTTAGTTGCCATTGTATTTTTTGCAATACCTATTTTTTTACAGATCTATACGCAGCTATATTTTGTAACTGCGGGAAAGCCTGTTTTGGGATTTGTTGCCTGCTTTATGGGAGGAATTACTAATATAGGATTAGACTATATATTGATATCAGAAAAGTTCTTTGATTTAGGGATTGCTGGTGCAGGAATTGCGACAGGAATAGGCGCCACAGTTCCAGGCCTTTTTGGGCTGATTTACTTCGCCTTTAATAGAAAAGGAAGCTTATATTTTGAAAAGCCTAGACTTTCTATTAGGCTTTTAGGTCAGGCCAGTTATAATGGGATGTCGGAAATGGTTACCCAACTTTCTACAGCAATATCCACATTATTGTTCAATTTGATTTTGTTAAGAATTGCAGGAGAGGCAGGTGTTGCGGCTATTAGTGTAATCCTATATATTCAAATGTTCCAAATCGCTGCTTACATTGGCTTTTCTATGGGAATATCCCCAATTATTAGTTTTAAGTATGGGTCGGATAATGTCAAAGAGCTAAAAGAAATTATTAAAAGTGCATTTAAATACGTTCTAGGGTTTTCAGTTGTGGTGATTTTAGTTTCGGTTGTGTTTGCTGGGCCTTTAGTTAACATCTTTATAGACAGTGATAGCAATACTTTTGAGATGACGAAGGAAGGGTTGATGATATTCTCCATTGGCTATTTATTTATGGGTGTTAATGTGTTTGTATCGGCTATGTTTACTGCCCTGTCGAATGGAAAGATTTCAGCGGTGATTTCGATTTCAAGGTCTTTAGTAATCTTAGTTATCTGCCTTCTAACGTTACCGTTGATATTTGGTATCTATGGAGTTTGGATAGCGGTTCCAATAGCAGAGTTTTTGTCTCTTGGAGTAAGCTTATATTGTTTCAAGAGATATAGGAAGATATATCATTACGCATAGAGTATGTGTATACTATATTTGCTTGAAATAAGAACTAAGAGATAGGGAAAAATTAATCTGAAGCATTAATTATTCGTATTTTCGTAGTGGAAGGGTTGTAATAGGAAAAGCGTAGTACTCCTTTGTAATGGCTGAGTCTAATACAAAGTCAATATTGTTAATGATTTATAGCGTTGCTGGTTTGACAAGGGCATATAGTTAAGCTATAATAATTAAGTAATAATAACAAACCTGGAATAGTAATAAGCTGTTTAGCGCTGAGAAAACTAAATGTAAGGATGGTAAAATGGAAAATAGATTAACAAAATTAATGAATAACTTCTACTATGATATTGCAATATCTGAATTAAGAATGCTCCATACAATTGAAAAGCAGGAGGGGATTACATATAATGATATGCTTTATTTAAATATAATTCACGCCCACCCTGGAAAGTTTTCATCATCTCAAATTGCGGATATGCTATTTGTATCTAGACCTTCAGTTACACAAAAAATAAATGAACTTGAAAAAAAGGGATACGTAACTAAAGTTAGAGATGCAAAAGATAAGAGGATTTACCATCTGTATATTTCTGAAGAAAATGGATACAGTGACTTTATGAGGAAACTATCAAAACAGGATCAAGAAGTATTAAGAAAACTTCTCGTGAAGTATGGTGAATCGGAACTTGATAAGTTCTTAGGGTTTATAGAAGAGATAACTGAGCTATATTATAGTGTAGGTGAAGAAATGGAAGAGAAAGTGATAAAAGGGGAAAACGATGGTAGATAATATATTAGCAAAACCATATAATGCGGTATCCCTATTAAAGTATGCTATACCTACAATTGCAGGTATGATTTTTATGTCTGCATATACTATAATAGATGGAATATTTGTAGCTCAACTTGTGGGGGAAGATGCGTTGGCAGCTATTAATATAGTTTACCCGGCTATTTGTATTGCGTTGGCATTGAGCCTAATGTTGGCAACAGGATCTAATGCTATAATAGGGAAGTTTATGGGGGAAGGGAAGTATGATGAAGCCCGCTCATATTTTTCTTTTATTTACATTATTGGAGTTGTGTTGGGAGCGATAGCTACAATTGTTACATTTTTGTTTCCAGAAAAAATAGTAGAGCTTCTTGGAGGTGAAGGAAGCTTAGTACCATATGCTGAAGAATACTTACTTACCTATATGGCCTTTGCCGCGCCGCTGTTTTTACAAATCTATGCACAGCTATTTTTTGTAGTTGCAGGAAAGCCTATGCTTGGATTTTTAGTCTGTTTTATGGGTGGTTTGGCGAACATAATTTTTGATTATATCTTAATTTCGGAAAGATTCTTTGACCTTGGCATTGCTGGTGCTGGAATAGCAACTGGTATTGGAATGTTAGTGCCTGGCCTGTTTGGAGTAATATATTTTTCAGTAAACAGAAAAGGAAGTTTGTATTTTACAAAGCCTAAATTCTGTATTAATTTACTAGGACAGGCGAGTTATAATGGAATGTCTGAAATGGTAACGCAAATTTCTACAGCAGCATCTACTTTCTTATTTAATATAATCTTATTGAGAATAGCGGGTGAGGCAGGAGTAGCTGCAATAAGTGTGATTCTATACTTACAAATGTTCCAGATGGCAGCTTACATTGGTTTTGCAATGGGAGTATCTCCGATTATTAGTTACAAATATGGAGCTCAAAGCAATGAGGATCTAAAACATATAGTTAAAGTCTCCTTAAGGTATATGCTACTATTCTCTGGGATAGTAATTTTCATTTCTGTTGCCTTTGCCGACCAATTAGTAAACATTTTTATAAGTCAAGACAGTAGCACTTTTGATATGACCAAGGAAGGTCTTATAATTTTTTCAATTGGGTACTTGTTTATGGGTATTAATGTATTTGTCTCTGCAATGTTCACAGCTTTATCCAATGGTAAGATTTCAGCAATTGTATCCCTTTCTAGAACTTTAGTAATACTAGTGGCTTGCTTACTTCTACTGCCATTATTCTTTGGAATTTATGGTGTTTGGGTAGCTGTTCCAATTGCAGAGTTATTATCATTAGGAGTTAGTTATTACTGTTTTAGAAGATACAAAAAAGTCTATCATTATGCGTAATGTTTTAATGTAAATAGTGTTTAGTCTTCCCAATAAAGGGCATAATAGTTATGGTTAAGAAAGAGATTTATGCGAAAAAACTTAACAGCATATAAGACGTTATGGGTATTAGGTAGAGCATATTTACAATTATAGGAGGTATATCTAAGATTGCAGAAGGTGAATTTAATTATAAAAAGATAAAATATGTTTATTTTTCCTAATAATGGTGTATAATTACAATTAAGTGTGGTAAGTTTTATATTTACTTATTCTGAGTAAAGTTATGAGTTATTGGTAAAATTATCAGGAGAAAATTAGGAGGAGTAATATGAGTAAATTTTATGTATGTTCACATTGTGGAAATGTTGCAAAGAAAGTTGTTGATAAGGGAGTGCCATTATTTTGCTGTGGGGAAAAGATGGAAGAGCTACTTCCTGGAACTGTTGATGCAAGTCAAGAAAAGCATGTGCCTGTTGTAAAGGTTGATGGGGATATGGTAACTGTTGAAGTTGGAAGTGTAGAGCATCCAATGCTAGAAGCACACTATATTTCGTTTATCTATATCGAAACAGAAAACGGAGGACAAAAGAAAGTTCTTAAGCCAGGGGATAAGCCTGTTGCAACTTTCTGCCTACAAGGCGATAAACTAGTTGCGGCTTATGAATATTGTAACCTACACGGGCTATGGGAATATAAAGCATAAATTATAGTTCCTTTAATATAATATAACGTAACGAAAGTGCTTACTTCGGAGAAATCGGAAGTAAGCATTTTTTCTAAAAGTTGAATTTAGGCTAAATACTGAGATTAAGTTTCTTGCGACTTAATTTAATTATAGAATAGAAAATTTAAGGGAGAGCTACTGTGTTAAAATAAGTATGTGCCTATAGTTGTTATGAATGCGCTTCAATCTAGGTTGCTTTGAAACTAATTTAACCTTAGGATGTATAAATATTATGATGAAAATACTCAATAAACAAAAGAAAGAAATTACTTTTATAATATGTTGATAACAGATAGATGATTTTGTGTTAAAATTAAAGTATGAATAAAAAAAATAAAATTAAGAAGAAAAAGAAAAAAGAAAATAAATATCTTGAGGGCGTTATTAAAGTTACGGCTAAAGGATTTGCCTTTGTAGAAATTGAGGGTCAAGATGAAGATGTGTATATTCATAGAACAAAAATTAATGGTGCTATGAATGATGACACTGTAAAAATCGAGCTGATTCCTTCTAGAGGAAACAAACCAGAAGGGATGGTAGTTAAGGTCGTCTTAAGAGCAAAAAAGGAAATCGTAGGAATATTTGAAAGGCAAAAATCCTTCGGCTTTGTTGTGCCCCAAAATCCTAGGGAAGATGATATTTTTATTCCAAAAAAATTCACTTCCGGAGCACAGACAGGAGATGCAGTAGTTGCCAAGATTATCAAATATCCAGAAGGGTTTGACAGTGCAGAAGGTAAAATTACAGAAATAATTGCTAAGAAAGATGAACCTGGGGCAGATATAAAGACATTAATTCGAGAAAAAGGGGTAATAGAAACATTCCCTAGCTCTGTAATGGGCGAAGCGAGTTATGTTTGTAAAGGGAAAATAGAAAAGGGTGATAGGGTAGACCTTAGAGAAACCCTTCTTTATACCATTGATGGAGATGACTCTAAAGACTTTGACGATGCAGTATCACTTAGAAAAAAGGAAAATGGAAACTATGTCTTAGGGGTGCACATTGCAGATGTGGCGCACTATGTAAAAGAAGACTCTGCTTTGGACGTTGAAGCTTATAAAAGGGGGAACAGTATCTATCTCTTAGATAGAGTTGTGCCTATGCTGCCTCAAAGCCTTTCCAATGGACTGTGTAGCCTAAACCCTAATGAAGATAGGCTTACTCTTTCTATAGACATGGAAATAGATAAAAACCTAAAGGTAGTTGATTATGAAATATATGAAAGCATTATAAATTCCAAATATAGGCTGACATATAATAAAGTTTCAGACTTCATAGAAGAGGGCATTATTCCCGCAGAGGAAAACTGGTCGAATGAATTAAAAGAAAACCTATTGGAAATGAATAAATTAGCTGTAGCACTTGGCTGTGAGCGCCATAAGTTTGGGAGTATTGATTTTGACTTAGATGAATCTCATATTAAGTTAAATGAGGAAGGCATCCCTATAGAAATTGGAATAGCAGACAGAAGATGCGCCAATAAATTAATAGAAGAGTTTATGCTTATGGCTAATAAAGTAGTGGCGGAGCATTTTTATCACTTGGAAATACCTTTTGTATATAGAAGCCATAGTAAACCAGAACCAGATACTATGGAGAACTTAAAGAAATTTTTAAAAGGCTTAGGAATTTCAATGGGCGGAAATCCAGATAGTGTCCATCCGAAACAGATTTCTGACATAATTGAAGGTGCTGCTGATACAAAATATGGAATGGTAGTAAGTGCAGTTGTTCTAAGATCGATGCAAAAGGCAGTATATGATACATTAGGTGAAGGGCATTTCGGTTTGGCTTTCAGATACTATACGCACTTTACATCTCCAATTCGAAGATATCCAGACCTACTGATTCACAGAATAATTAAAGCCTTTCTAAAAGGCGGCGATGTTAGTAAATATAAAGAAATCTCAGAAAAAGCTTCTAAGAATTGTTCTGGAACAGAAAGACTAGCAATAGACCTTGAAAGAGAAGTAGAGAAGCTAAAGAAAGCTGAGTATATGACTTATCACATTGGAGAAGTATTTGATGGAATTATATCAGGGGTAACTTCGTTTGGAGTGTATGTAGAACTAGAAAACACCGTTGAAGGAATGATTAGAATGGGTGATCTTAGTAATAAGGAAATATTTCAGTATGACCAAGAGAGCAAGTCTGCTATTGGAATGAATACAGGGAAGAGATACACGTTAGGAGATAAGATTACTATCGAAGTTTTAGACTCCAGTGTAGAAAAAAGACAGATAGATTTTATATTAGCATAACTAGAAAAAACTATTAAAGATTGGTATTTGCTATATTTTGCGAGAAGTGTATAGGGTGAGCATAAGAGTGAAACCCTGTCCCGTAGCTAACCGCCATATTGATGAATAAAAACTCTACTTTGACAAGGAGCGTACTTGCCAAAATAGAGTTTTCTTTTATAAATGTCTATTCATATGGGAGCCTAGCTTATCAGGGTCCCAGAAGCTTGGCATGAATAGTAGAAATACTGTGAACAGTTCCAATCTACCAACGATCATAAGGAAGGTCATAAATAATCGAATTCCCTGCGATGTGTATATACTGTAGTTTCCAGAGCCACCTACCTCTCCAAAACTAATTCCGGTGCTTGACATTAAGGATGCAGTAGAGGATAGGGTAGTTTCCATGTCTAGATTTTGAAATGAAAGGATTAAGCTGCCAACAATAAATGTTGCAAAGTATAGGAGTACAAAGGCTGCAATTGAACTTACTATAGGGGAAGAAATATTAGTTCCTCCAACTTTTATAGAACGGACGGCCCTTGGATGAAGTCTTTTGTAGAACCCTCTAGAAATTAACTTTACCAGAACTATGATACGGATTACCTTCATTGAACCACTTGTTGAGGCAGCGCAGCCGCCGATGAATAAAGTGGCGAAAAGCAAGGCTATTGTAATTGATGGCCATTCAGTGTAGTCGGTGATAGAATATCCGGTTGTTGTGATAAAGGATATTGTTTGGAAGTATCCGTATCTTAGGGACTGGAAAATACTATCATAAGTATCTGTAGCCCATAGAGCAATAGAAATTACAAATCCCATAGCAAGTATCATGATAAAGAAAACTCTAATTTCGATATTTTTCTTTAAATCAGTTAGATTTTTTTGAACTAAATGTAGGTATAGCACAAAATTAGTGGCAGCAAGGATGGTGAATATTGAAACAACTCCTTCAATAAAAGGGCTATCATAATATGAAATCCCTTCTGGGTGCAGTAACAATCCTGAGGTACTTACACACCCCATGGCATTTACTAATGCGTCAAAAGGCTCCATAGGAGCAATTAAGAACAAGATGAATACCATGGCTGTCATTATTAGGTATATTAGATAAAGAAGCCTAGCTATATCACCCATTTTTGCTGAGGTTTTGGTAAAGCCAGGGCCGGTTGTTTCGGCAGCAGCAATTCTTTGACTTCCAACACCGAAAGAAGGAAGAACTGATATGATGAAAATAAGTATTCCCATTCCGCCTAGCCAGTGATTTAGTGCTCTCCAAAACATAAGACTATGTGGTAGTTTCCATTCGTCTAATAGGGTTGCTCCTGTAGTTGTATAAGATGAAACTGCCTCGAAATAAGCATCTATGAATGTGGCAGATGAATCAGTAAGGAGATAGGGAATTGATCCGAAAAGAGACCAAACTATCCAACAAATAATTACTGACAAATAAGCATCTCTAATTCTAAGGTTTGATGAGGTATGCCTAAAAATTTTAAAAAGTATTGCAAATGCACTTAAGGATATTAGAGCAGGGACTCCAAAAATTAAGGGGTTTACGTCTCGGTAATAAATTGCAAAGAAAATAGGCAAAAGCATTGATATGCCATTGATCAAAAAGATTATTGATATTACTTTGCCTAAAGCCTTTAAGTTAAAACTCATTTTACCTCCTACTTATTTATAAGGATTCCAAAATCTTGATGAAATTAGCATGAAGAAGGTATAGACTTCAAGTCTTCCTGCAATCATCAAAATTGAAAGCACTATTTTTGAAAAATCAGAAAATTGGCCGTAATTATTCATTGGCCCCACCAGGTTAAAACCAGGACCTACATTTCCAATGGAAGAAGCAACAGCACTAAATGATGTAGCAATGTCAAACCCATCAAAAGAGATTAGTACTGTACCGATAAAAATTATTGCCATATAAAGTAGCATAAAGCTAGTAATGCTTGAAACTATATCATTGCTCACAGCTTTTTTTCCTAGTTTTACGGAACCTACGTGAGTAGGGTGAAGTTTTAGCACTATTGTTCTTTGGACAAACTTAAATAGTATTATTGATCTAATTACTTTAACTCCGCCAGCTGTTGAGGAGGAGCAAGCTCCAATAAAGAAGAGCATCAATAGTAATAGTTGCGGGAACATTGGCCAGTAAATATAATCAGCAGTTGCAAAGCCGGTAGTTGTAATTATGGAAACAATCTGGAAAACAGAATATCTAAAAGATGTTCCCAAAGACTCATAAGTGCCGAAATATAATAAGTATAAAGTCATAATTAATGTGAATACAGCAATTATGATGATATATGCTTTAAATTCGGCGTCCTGGATGTAAACCTTAAGACCTTTTCCAAAAGCTAAAAAATGCAAGGAAAAACTTGCGCCACAAACTAGCATGAAAATAGTAACAACTGTATCTACATAGGCGCTATCAAAGTGAGATAGGCCTGCATTGTAGGTGGAGAATCCGCCAGTTCCAACAGTAGCAAAAGAGTGAGTTAAGGCGTCGAATACAGAGAGGCCCCCTGCCCATAGAAAAAGAGTTTCCAATATTGTAAGACTAAAATAAAGGATGTAAAGGACTTTGGCAGTGTCTTTAATCTTAGGCATTACCTTTGAAAGTCTAGGTCCAGTTGTTTCGGCTGAAACTAGGAACTGACCGCTTATTCCTAAGGCGGGAAGAATAGCTACGGCTAAAACAATAATTCCCATACCACCAATCCAATGAGTGAAGGAACGCCAAAAAAGCATAGATTTAGAAAGAGCCTCTATGTCAGATAGAATGGAAGCTCCAGTGGTACTAAAACCAGATGCAGTTTCAAAAAAAGCGTCTACAAAATTTGGAATATAACCAGAAATAACAAATGGCACTGCACCTATAAGAGAAGCAAGAACCCATGCTTCGCTAACTATCATATAGCCATCTCTTATTCTAAACGTTCCTTTAATTTCTCCCATAGTTCGAAATAAGAAGACTCCAACTAGTATAGAAACAGCAGCTGTGACGCCAAAAGCAAGCAAAGAACTCCATTCTTTATAGATGATTGCAACTATAAGAGGAAAAACTAAAGAGATTCCTAAGATTACAAATAACATACCGAAAACTTTGATATGTGCCTTGATATTTAGTCCCATTATGTAGTCCTTAGGAGCTTTTCTAATCTATCGAGATCTTGAAGTAGGCAAAGGATATTTAGCCTATCACCTTCTTCAATTACGCTATCTCCTGTCGGAATGATAACTTCTTGGCCACGAGTAATGGCTGCAACAAAGGCTCCCTCAGGCAAACCAACTTTCTTGATTGGTTTATTTACAAGTCTCATGGAATCGTGAGCTATTATTTCAATGGTTTCTGCTTGTCCTTGAATTAGCTGAGAACTAACAATTTTATTAGAACCTTGAATTAATCTAAGGACATAACTTGCAGAAATATCTAATGGATTTAGAGCCATGTCTACACCTAGGCTTGAAACGATTTCTTCGTATATATCTCTGCTTACTTTGGCAATTACATCTTCAATACCATGTTTTTTTGCAACCAAAGCCAGCAAAAGGTTATCTTCATCGAATCCAGTAGCGGTTACAAAAGCATCCATTTCATCTAAATTTTCTTCTTCTAATAAAGTCATGTCTGATCCATCGCCGTGAAGTATCATAGTGTCGTTTAAGTGCTCTGAAAGATAGTAACAACGATCCTTATTTCTTTCGACAATTTTTACAGAAGCACCAAAATCAGATAGTTTCTGAGATAAGAATAGAGCTGTATTTCCGCCACCGATTATCATTACTTTTTGTAGGTCTGTATATTTGCCTTTTTCATGAACCTTTGAATTTAGCTTAAGAATATCATCTCTAGCCCCGATTACAAACAATTCGTCGTGTTCTTGAATAATGGTGGTTTTGGTAGGAATGATTACTTTTCCGTTTCTAGAGATTGCAGCAATCTGAGCATTATTCAACACAAGCCTAACATAGCTTGGAGTCATATCAATTAGTTTTGGAATTTTAGATGCTAAAAATTCGCTTAATGCAACTTTTCCGCTAGTGTAAATACCATTACTTAAAGTATACTTTTCGGCCAAGAATTTATAGATTTCTATAGCAATTGAAAGGTCTGGATTGATAATATGATCTATTCCAGTCACCTCTTTAATATAGTCAAACTGATGTACATGTTCTGGGTCTCTCACCCTAGCCATTACCCTGCTACAACCTAGGTTCTTGGCGAATGAGGCGATTAGAACATTTTCTTCATCACTTGAAGTGGCGGCTAGAAGGAAGTCGTAAGTGTGAATTCCTATATCTTTTAAAACGGAAACCTGTTTACCATTGGCAATTACAGTCATAACATCTAGCTGTGAAGATAGTTTGCTTAATGTTTTTTCATTTTTGTCAATTAATGTGATGGAGTGGTCTCCCCCTAGCAAGGCCTCTGCTACTCTAAGTCCTAATTTTCCAGCTCCAACTATTGCGATTTTCATAACTTTCCTCTTTCGTTAAATACATGAATTTGATTTTGTATTTAGTATTATATTTGTTTTGATAATTTATAATATTATCAATTTGTTGTGTGTAATTGTATATATTTCATTGATTAACAACTTGACTGTTGTCCCATATCTGTAGTGAATTTTAATCAGTATATGTGTTTGGGTTTAATTTAATGGGATTTGAATGGATAACAATTTATTGTTGGCCAAGACCTTATTTTAAGCTGTCTTTAGATTGACTATTTATAAAACCAACAAAACCCTAACTATGCTAGAATTCAAATAATGGAAATTCTGTACTAAGAGTATTGTAGCACTATTTTTTTATTTATCAAGGGTTTTAACTTGAAGAAATGTTGAAAACATAATAAAATGTATATTGGGGTTTATTCGCTTAAGAAATTGCTTATATAATATGAAAGAATTGTGCAATCTTGGAGAAAAAATTAAATGATCTTAGAAAGATTTAGAAAAAAGTTAAAGCTAAGAGACGAACTGAGATTGATGCCTAGGCGAGATACAAACACTATGGGAATACCTAAATGCATAAGAAGGAGACGAAATGAAGATAGTAAGGTTAGTGGGTGGTTCATATGAGGAAAATGGATACATTATATATGATGAAAAAGAAGGCATAATAATTGATCCAGGATATAATCCTAAAGATTTTTTGAACAAAATTAAGGAATTAAAGCTAGAAATAAAAGGGATATATTTGACTCATCACCATTATGATCACATAGGCGCTGTTGATGAAATAGTAAAGGAGCTAGGTTGCACTGTATATATACATAGACTAGACGGGGATATGTATAAGGGTAATGCTACGTATCTGGAAAGTGAAGATAGATTTTATGTGGGAGAAAATCAGTTTAAAGTAATTCATACACCTGGACACACCAAAGGAAGTGTTTGTTTTATGTGCAGGAATCAGAAGCAAGCCTTTACAGGTGATACGATTTTCAATGTAGACTTAGGGAGAACAGATCTTCAGGATGGAAATGAAAAAGAAATGGAAAATTCCATTGTGAATATTATTTCTCTTTGGAGTAATGAAATATTCATTCATCCAGGACATGGAGATGGATGTACAATGAAAAAAGTCAGAAAAATAAATCAAGAATACTTGGATATTATGGATAGGCAAGAAAAAAGAGAAATTAAGTTGATTGCATTGGATTTAGATGGGACGACTTTGAACAAAAAAGGGCAGGTTTCCCAAAGAACCAAAGAGACCCTTAGAAAGGCCATGAATGTAGGTGTTCATGTTGTAATTGCAACAGGGAGATGTTACTCAGCAATTCCAGAAGATGTAAAACACTTAGAAGGCATAGAGTATCTAGTGACCTCTAATGGAGGCCTTACGAAAGAAGTGGCAACAGAAAAAACCATTGGAAAAAATTGCATCGAGGTAGAAGCTATGGATAGGGTACTGGAAACTCTAAAAAATATTCCACATATGATAGAGGTTTTTGTAGATGGTAGAGCTTATATGGATAAAAAAATTTACGACGCTGTGATTAATGGGGAAATCAAATATAGGCATAGCGATTATATAATAAAAACTAGAGAACCAAAAGAAAACCTTCTTGGATTTGCAGAAGAAAGAAAGTCTGATATAGAGAATATAAACATTTTTTATGCTAATCAAGAAGATCGACATGCAGAAAAGCCAATTCTTGATGCGATTCCAAATGTAACCATTACAACTTCACTAGAAAATAACTGGGAAATAGGAGGGAAAAACACTAGCAAGGCGGAAGCTTTGAAAGTACTAATGAACGACTTAGGAATAAAGAAAGAAGAAATGATGGCTTGCGGAGACAACTCTAATGACTGTGAAATGCTTAAATTAGCAGAGATTAAGGTTGCGATGGATAATGGGAATGCAGATGTGAGGAAAGTGGCAAAGTATATTGTGTCTTCTAATGAGTTTGATGGAGTTGCAGAGGCGGTGGAGCGGTTTGTGCTTTAGAAAGGTTATATGACTTATATAGACCTTGAAGTTGTACCAGTATGGACAGCGAAAGTGTGGATTTTGAGTACCTCTTTGTTGGAAAACAGCAGAGGGGTATTTTTTGTGGTGTGGATTAGAGCTAAGGTAGTATTTGCAAATATAAGGTAGGGAAATGCTTATAAAGATAAATTGACATTAAATAACAAAAATGGTAAAATAAGCAAAAATAAAGACGCAACTAAAAATAAAGATGCGACTAAAAATAGAGATGCGTTCAAAATTAAAGATTTGCCTCAAAGTAGGGATTAAATTATTGAGGGGAAGGGATATTCTATGCTGGTGAGGAGGGGTTATCTGCTAGAGAGGAGGAATAGGTGATTGGCAAAATAAAACTAGGGTTTATGGGAGAGAACTTGGCGGCCACATATTTGGAAAAGTCAGGATATATAATTAAAGAAAGAAATTTTAGAACTAGGACAGGAGAAATTGACATTGTTGCTACTAAAGATGATCAACTTGTATTTATAGAAGTAAAAACTAGAAGTAGCTTGAATTGTGGAGAGCCTATTGAAGCAATAGATATGAAGAAATTAAGGAGGCTGTATAAACTAGGTGAAGAATACAAGGCTCAGGAAAGGCATTATTACAGTAAGAGTAGAGTGGATGTAGTAGAGGTATTAATAAGTCATCAAAAAGATATTTAAGAAAAGACCTAGTTAATGTAAAACAAAATAAAGAAGAGAAGAGATGAAGTTGAAACCTTAAGAATGAACCAGTAAAATCTAAGCGCCAAAAGAAATTGGAGTTTAAATCTAAAAGAACAACTCGGCCAAATAAAGAACAATAGATATGAAATTAAAATCTTAAGTAAGAATAAACACAGTCAAAGTAGATAAAAATTTGTTGCAAGGAATATGTAAGGAGGCCCAATATGATTGCATCCATATTTACAAGCTGCTTAAATGGGCTAGAAGGAGAGCTTGTTCAAGTAGAAGTTTCAGTAGACAATGGGATTCCTTCCTATATAGTAGTTGGTCTTGGAGGAACAGCTATAAAAGAAAGCGGAGATAGAATAAGGCCTGCTTTTAACAACTCTAACTTTTACTTTCCAAAGAAGAAAATTACTGTTAACCTAGTTCCTGCAGGTAAAAGAAAGGATGGGAGTCATATAGATCTTCCTATTGCCTTAGGTATAATTGCCATTGAGAAGGAGATTCCTAGAGAGAAAGTAAGGCAGTTTGGCGTTTTTGGGGAACTTTCCTTAGATGGCAAAGTAAATAGGGTTAAAGGTGCACTTCCTATTGCATTAAGCCTTATTGAATCTGGAGTGAATAAAATTATTTTACCTGGTGAAAATCTAAAGGAAGTAGAGATGATAAATAAAGGCAGGCTTTTCCCAGTATGGGAGATGAATGATCTTCTATTAATAATGGAAGATGAAGAGGCTTACTTGAGAGAAATTAGGGGCAGGCAAAAAGTAAATCAAGAAGAAGAAAAGTTATCAAAAAGAAAGCTGGAAGAAGTAGCTCTTGATTATTCCGACATATTTGGACAAGAGAAAGGGAAAAGGGCTTTTGAAATAGCAGCTGCAGGTGGGCACGGTATTTTAATTGTAGGTAGCCCAGGAGTAGGAAAAACTATGCTCGCAAAGAGAATAGGGACTATATTGCCTCCTATGAATAAGCGGGAAATTCTTGAAACGACTAAAATATATAGCGTTTCAGGTTTGCTGGATAAGGATAATCCTATCATTTCTAATAGGCCGATTCGGAAACCACACCATACTGTAACTAGACCTGCATTAATTGGCGGTGGACAGAGGGTATCTGCTGGAGAGGTAAGTCTTGCTCATAACGGGATTCTGTTTTTAGATGAGCTCTCTCAGTTTGACGGTAAGGTTATAGAAAGTCTTAGAGAACCACTGGAAGAAAAGGAAGTGAAAATCGCCAGGCTTGAGGGAACAGTAAAACTTCCTGCAAATTTTTTGCTAATTGCAGCAACAAATCCTTGTAAATGTGGATATTTAGGAGACCCAATAAAAAAATGCACATGCTCTTATTCGCAGATACAATTATTTAAAAGCAAATTTTCTGGACCTTTTTTAGATAGAATCGATATACAAGTAGAAATTGGAAGAGTGGAGAAAGAGCTTATAGAAGATTTGGGAAGTATAGAAGTAGAAAAAATAGTAGGTGTAGAAGATAAAACTTTGATAAGTAATATGGATACTAGAGAAAATTCGAAAATCAAAGCTATAGATGAAAAAAATAAATTAATGACAAAGGATGAGACACTAACAGACGCATATAAAACAGATGGATGCCAGGTATATAGTTCGGAGGGAATGCGAAAGAGAGTTATTAAAGCGAGAAAGATTCAGGAAGAAAGATATAAAAATGAGAAATTCAATTGTAATGGACAGTTAGAGCAAGATAGGAATAACTATTTTATTAAAATTAATGAAGAGGGTAAGAACCTTCTTGATTTGGCTTATGAAAATATGGGGTTAAGTCTAAGAACTTATAATAAGATAAAGAAAGTTGCTAGGACAATAGCGGACTTAGATGGAGCCATAGAAGTGGGAGAATGTCATATTGGAGAGGCTTTACAATTTCGAGAGATAATTTCAAAAGAGTGATATTATATATCCTCAATTGAAATTAACGATAGGCAAATTCTTAGAAATAATAGTAGGAAGAGTTTAATGGTTAGAGGGAAAATAAATAAATATTTAAATTTAATTGTAAGTGCTGAAGAAAAGTATTTTGATAAACTAAAACAAGATAAAAAGTAATTTGAAGATTATTTGCCCAGAATTTAGAATTCGCAGAAAAACGCAAAATAAACACAATTACATCAAATGCAAGGTTTAATATATATAAAATAGGGAACGTCTACTTTAAACCTTTGCGAAGAAAGGTAGAACTTGGTGAGGTATGGAATATAAACAAAGAGAAGAGGAGACGCTAAAGGAACCTGTAAGCATAGAAACTATTAATATGAGTGATGAGAAATATCCTGAGAACTTAAGGAATATTCCTGATCCTCCGAAAACCCTTTACTTTAAAGGGAAAATGGATTTGTTAAACAATAAAATGGTAGCCGTTGTTGGTTCCAGGAAATCGTCAGCTTACGGTAGATGGGTTGCCAAGGAGCTGGCTCAAAGACTTTCCATGTGTAACATAACAGTAGTAAGTGGTCTGGCAGTAGGGATAGATACATGCGCTCATTCTGCAGCAGTTGGAAGTCAAGGAAGTACTATAGCGGTTCTTGGTGCAGGTATGGACATTAGGTACCCTGTACAAAATTTGAAATTACGTAGAGAAATTGAAGAAAAAGGGCTTGTTCTTACAGAGTACCAAGAAGGCCATGGCCCTGCTAAATATACTTTCCCTAGGAGAAATAGAATAATAAGTGGGTTGGCCGAGGCAGTAGTAGTTGTGGAAGGTGGAGTTAATAGTGGGGCAATTATTACGGCAGAAATAGGTGGGAATCAGGGCAAGCTGGTATATGCAGTTCCTGGAAACATAAACAATGAATATAGTATTGGAGCAAATAAGCTTATAAGAGATGGTGCAATTCCTTTAGTTTTTCTTGATGATATAATATATGACCTAGGTTTAATTCCTGCAGAAGAAAAGGTAAGGAATTTAAATCTTTCGGAAGAAGAAAATAAATTAATAAATATCCTTAGAAAAGAGGGAGAGGTTGATATTAACCAAATATATAAAAAAATGGGTAATGATATTCAAAAGATAAATGGAATAATTTCAGTTTTGGAAATAAAAGGAATAATTTTTTCCTCCTTAGGAAAGATTTTTCTTGCAAAAAGGTGAAAATGCGCATATAATCAATTCTGAAAGTTATGGAGGATTAAATATGGCAACGGAAAGAGCTAATAAAGAAAATATAGGAGTTAGCTCTACTGATACAAAATCGGAAAAAGCTACTAAGGAGATAGAAGGAACTAAGGCAAAAGCAACAAAAGCTCTTAAGACTACAGCCGCTAAAACTGCGAAAAAGTCTACAAGCAAAACAGCTAAAGGGAAGAAAACAGTAGCAAAAAAGAAATTAGTAATAGTAGAGTCACCTTCTAAGGCCAAAACTATAGGAAAGTTTTTGGGAAGCAGCTATTCTGTAGTTGCATCAGTAGGACACATTAGGGATTTGCCTAAGAGTCAGCTTGGAATTGATATAGAGAATGATTTTGAGCCGAAATATATTAATATTAGGGGCAAAGGAGATGTGATTAAAGCTTTAAAGAAAGAAGCGAAAAATGCGTCGAAAATATTTCTAGCTACCGACCCGGATAGGGAAGGAGAGGCTATTTCTTGGCATCTTGCTCATATCTTGGATATAGAACAAAGTGAAGAGTGTAGAATAGTTTTTAATGAGATTACAGAAGAGGCGGTAAAAACTGCTGCTAAAAACCCAAGACAGATTGATGAAAAACTAGTAGATGCCCAGCAAGCTAGAAGGGTGTTAGACAGACTGGTGGGATATCAGATTAGCCCTTTGTTGTGGAAAAAGGTAAAAACCGGGCTCAGTGCCGGAAGGGTTCAATCTGCAGCACTAAAAATAATCTGTGATAGAGAAAAAGAAATAGAAAAATTTATACCTGAAGAATATTGGAGCATTGTTGCTCAGTTCAATAACCCTAATAAAGGGGAGACTCCAAAAGATTTTACGGGAAATCTTTTGATGCATGGCAGCAAGAAAATTAAGATAAATAATAAGGAAGAAGCAGATAAGATTTTAGGTGACTTGAAAAATGGACACTACTTAGTAAAAGAGGCATCAAAAAAAGATAGGAAGAGAAAACCTTATGCTCCTTTTACAACAAGTAGCTTGCAGCAAGAAGCATCTAGCAGACTTAACTTTAACCCTAGAAAGACAATGAAAGTTGCTCAGGAATTGTATGAAGGAATTGCCATTCCTAAAAGAGGGACTGTTGGTCTTATTACGTATCTAAGAACTGACTCTGTTAGAATTTCTGCAGAAGCTAAGGCGCAAGCTAAGACATATATAATAGATAAGATTGGAAAAGAATATTCGTCAGATAATGTTTATTCTACTAAAAAGAAAGATATTCAGGATGCACATGAGGCTATTAGGCCTAGTTATGTAGACCTAGATCCGGAACTAATCAAAGGATCACTTTCAAATGACCAGTACAAATTATATAAGTTGATTTGGAGCAGATTCCTAGGAAGCCAAATGTCACCAGCTGTTTATGATGCGGTTTCGGCAAATATCGTAAATGGGGAATACTTATTTAGAGCCACAGGTTCAAGTCTTAAATTTGATGGTTTCTTAAGAATATATGACAGTTCTCAGGAAGATATAAAGATACCAGTACTTCAAGAGGGTATGATTTTGGAAGAAAAAGAGGTAAAAGGAAATCAACACTTTACTACACCTCCGCCGCGCTTTAGTGAAGCTTCTTTAATTAAGTATTTAGAAGAAAATGATATTGGAAGACCAAGTACCTATGCACCAATTGTTTCTACATTGGTAGATAGAAAATATATTAAACGGGAGAAGAAAATCTTAATTCCTACGGAATTAGGTTTCATTGTGACAGATATGATGTCGGACTATTTTAAAGACATTGTAGATGCCTCCTTTACCGCTGAGATGGAAAGGGATTTAGATAAGATTGAAGAAGAAGGTACAGAGTGGAAAGAGATAATTAGACGGTTTTATCTAGTTTTCGCAAAAGACTTAAAGAGGGCTGAAGAGGAAATTGAAAAAATTGAAATTCCAGTAGAGCTGACTGATGAACTATGTCCTCTTTGTGGAAAACCTTTTGCAATTAAAGAAGGACGATTTGGAAAATTTCTTGCATGTTCTGGATATCCGGAGTGTAAAAACACTAAACCAATAGTGAAAAAAACTGGGGTTGACTGTCCAAAATGTGGCAAAGAAATACTAGAGAGAAAGAGTAAAAGAGGAAAGATTTTCTATGGGTGTAGTGGTTATCCAGATTGTGATCAAGCTTTTTGGGATAAACCAATAGACAAAAAATGTCCAAGCTGTGGCAGCCAATTAGTTGAGAAAAAAGGTAAGGACACTAAGATTGCATGCTCAGATAAAGGATGTGCATATAAGGAATAAAAATAGGAGGAAATTATGACTACATTTCATGCTACAACAATTGTAGCAGTAAAAAGATCGGAAAATGATATTTGCATTGCTGGAGATGGCCAGGTTACTATGGGGCAAAGCACAGTAATGAAAGCTCATGCAAAAAAAGTAAGAAGAATATATAATGGAAAGGTTCTTACTGGATTTGCAGGTTCAGTTGCAGACGCATTTTCTTTAACAGAAAAATTTGAAAAAAAGTTAGAAGAAAATGGAGGAAATCTAAAAAGAGCAGCGGTAGCCCTTGCTCAACTTTGGAGAACTGACAAAATAATGAGAAATTTAGAAGCTTTGATGATAGCGGTAGACAATGAATCTATGCTATTAATCTCAGGGAACGGAGAGGTGATTGAGCCAGACCAAGACTTTATTGCAATTGGTTCGGGTGGAAATTATGCACAGTCGGCAGCCAATGCATTGTTTAATAACACAGATTTACCAGCAGAGGAGGTTGCTAGAAAGTCCTTAGAAATAGCAGCTTCAATTTGTGTTTACACTAATGATAATATTTCTGTAGAGAAACTGTAAGGAGGTAATATTTTGGGAAAGCTATATAACATGACTCCAAAAGAGATAGTAGAGCAGTTAGATAAGTATATTATAGGGCAAGATGAGGCTAAAAGATCAGTGGCCATTGCTCTAAGAAATAGATATAGAAGAAGTCTTCTTTCTGAGGAGATGATGGAGGAAATAACTCCTAAGAACATCTTAATGATGGGACCTACAGGAGTAGGAAAAACAGAAATAGCAAGAAGACTTGCTAAATTAGTAGATGCACCCTTTATTAAGGTTGAGGCTACAAAGTTTACTGAGGTGGGATATGTTGGTAGAGATGTTGACTCCATGATTAGGGATCTTGTAGAGGCTTCAATTAGAGTGACCAAGCAGGCTAGACTTGAAGAGAAGTATACCATTGCCGATGAATTGGCTGAAGAAAGAATTATTGAAGCCATTATTCCTGGAGGGACAAAAACATCTTCAAAGGATACTGGGAATTCAAATCCATTTGCTTCCTTATTGGGTAGCGGGGGATATAAGAGTCAAAAGGAGCTTTATGAGGAAAGCAAAGAAAAAAAGGCTGAGGAATCTAGAAGCCCTGAAGAAAAAAATGAGACTAATCTTGCTAGGGAGCAGGTAAGACAGCAACTAAAAGACGGACTTTTAGAGGAACAATATATTGAAATTCAAGTTACGGAAGCTCCAAAAACTAACCAATTAGACCTGGGCAACGAAGGCATGGGAATTGCGATTGGTAATATATTTGGGGACATGCCTAAGAAAAAGAAGAATAAAACAGTAAAGGTTAAAGAAGCTAGAAAGATTCTAAGAGAAGAAGAAGCCCAAAATCTAATAGATATGGATCAGGTTACAGATGATGCCTTAGTTAATGCAGAGCAAAATGGAATAATCTTTATAGATGAGATAGACAAGATTGCTTCTGGCTCTACTTACAAATCAGGTGCTGACGTGTCTAGGGAAGGTGTACAAAGAGATATACTACCTATTGTAGAAGGAAGTGTAGTAAATACTAAGCATGGAGCAGTAAAGACAGATCATATTCTATTTATTGGTGCTGGAGCTTTCCATGTATCGAAGCCAACAGACCTAATCCCTGAACTACAAGGGCGTTTTCCAATTAGAGTTAATTTAGAGAACTTAACAGAAGAGACATTTTTAAAGATTTTAACAGTTCCAGAGAATGCTTTAATAAAACAACATAAAGCTCTTTTAGAAACTGAGGGAGTAGAGATAGAGTTCACTGATGAGGCTATTGCGGAAGTTGCGAGAATGGCATTTCTTATGAATGAGCAAACTGAGAACATTGGAGCTAGAAGGCTACACACAATTTTGGAAAATCTTCTTGAAGACATTTCTTTCAATATTACTGAAATGGAAGAAGAAAAAATTGTAATCGATAAAGAATATGTTGCAGAAAAATTCATGGAAAAATTAAAACCAGAGGATATCGATAGATTTATTCTGTAATAATGTGATTTAAGTAAATTTACGAAAGAAGGGCGGCAAGCCCTTCTTTTTTGTGGTGTGCTAATTTTCAAAAATGAGAAAATTAAGTGAAAATTTATAGGGAAAATTGAAAATAATAATAGGAAATAAGTGGGAATATGTAGAAATATATATAAATGTGTGAATTAAATGAAATGTTCGAAATTTTTCTAATTTTATACACTTTTGATGATATAATGTATGAGAAGAAAAGGAGGCAAATATGGGGGAATTATTAAATAGGATAAGAAAATTAAACTGGGTTTTACAAGAAAGTTTGAAGGGAAGCTTTTCCTTTAATGAGCTATGTTGCTTGTTAAGTGAATTGACAGACTCAAATGTATACTTAGCTGATATTGAAGGAAATGTTATTGGTGTTTGTTATAAGCATCAAGAAGACAGTGCTGCTACAATGGATGAAAAGACAGGAATTGTAAAATTTCAATTAGAATATAACGAGGCGATGATGGGAATAGAAAATACTAAGGCTAATTTTAGAGACAAAGAAGCCTTAGAAGTTTTTAAGTATCACGAAAAAACTAAAGACAAGTATCATACAATTATTCCGGTTAAAACAGGAGAAGAAAGATGGGGAACCTTATTGCTTATAAGATACAACCCTGAGTTTACTGATGAAGATTTAGTGCTGGGAGAAGTTGGAGCTTCAGTTGTAGCCATAGAAATGCGAACAAAAGAAGCTATAAGAAAGAAGGCTATTGCAAAAGAAATCGAAATAGTTAACAAGGCTATGAAATCTCTGTCTTATTCAGAGGGTCAAGCAATAAGTGCAATCTTCCAATCACTAGAAGGAAATGAAGGTGTCATTGTTGCCAGCACAATAGCAAAAGACTCGGAGATTACTAGGTCTGTAATTGTAAACTCACTTAGAAAGTTAGAGAGCGCAGGAGTAATTGAATCTAGATCATTAGGAATGAAGGGTACACATATAAAAATTCTTAATAGTCAGTTTCTTAATAAGCTAAACTCCTAATCAACTAGGAAAGGCATAGATAGTGAAAAATTATAATAAAAGATTAGAGGATAGCTTTAATCAAAATTTAGATGAAGCAGATAATGGTCTTCTAGACGATAATGAGTATGACTTTGAAACTGATGCTGATGTTGAGGTGGATTTTGGAGAAGACGAAGAAAAAAGAACTTCAGGATATGAAGTAAAACAAAATG
>CAYJHC010000027.1:0-21696 GCA_964370075.1 uncultured Oscillospiraceae bacterium
TAATATACCGACGAATAATTTCCTTCATCTAACTTATAATTATACCACAAACTGCCTATATTGTCTTAAACTTCAACAATATTTGTATCTCTTTGCTAGTATTTTACCATAATATTCACATAATATTTTACTGTGGCTCTTTACCTATAGTTTTTATTTTCTGTCAACGGAAGTATAAATTCGCCGCCAAACAAAATTTCGCTTTTACCTTTTCTCGTTTGCGCTTAATAAAAAATGACACTTTCGAAAAAGTACCATTAATCTTATAGTTCAATTATTTTATATTTCCTTTTAGCCTTACACCGCCTACCCAGAATAGTATAGGAAGAACCATATTAAAGGCTCCAGTAACTATACCTGCTGTAATTATCATTATGTTTCTTGCTACAACGCCTACTAGTATAGGCATTAAAATTAAGCTTAACATTGCTATAGAAAAAAGAATAATCATTTGGCCTTTTTCTGATTTCATGCAATTTTGAACACCGTAAATACCTGAGGCCAACATAACCCCTGCTAACGCTAACATCAATATATCGGAAAACTCATAGAACCAATCAGGGACACCATATTCATATGTGCTAGTATAATTTTCTGGGTTAATAAATTCTCCTAGGCTACCTAGTATAGAAAGCCCTCCAAAAACCATCAGAATAATTCCTACTACCTTTACTAGTTTTCTACCCCTAAAGGGTTTCCCTTCAGGAGAAAGTGCAGCTTTTTTTTCCACTTCATTATACTTATTATCTGAGGCTTCAGGAAATTCCAAAGAACCGTCCTGTTCGCCAGAAGTCAAATTCAGCTCTTCACCAAAGGTCTGTGACGAATCTTCTGCTTCATAGGCCATCTTTTCTAACACTGTTGGATTTTTATCTACTTCAGCAAGTTTAGCTAAAATATCCCTTTGTTCATCATCTATTTTGTACCCACATTTTCCACAGTGATATGTGTTTACACTTAATATCCCACCACAATTTTTGCAGTACATTTTTTCCTCCGTTTACTAGCACTCCAATTAAGCCATTTGCCACTATTTTTTCTAAAAAAGAAGTGCTCGCATAAAATGCAAGCACTTAATCTTCTTAGTCCAAATTGTATTTTGTCTTGAACTTTTCAACTCGCCCACCTTTGTGAGAGAACTTTTGCTGGCCTGTAAAGAACGGATGGCACGATGAACAAATTTCAAGTCTTATTTCTTCGCCTAAAGATTTTGTTTCAAATGTGTTTCCGCATGCGCAAGTTACTTTACATTCCTTGTAATCAGGATGGATTCCTTCCTTCATGCTTTCACCTCTTTCTGTTTATTAGTGTTACTTAACTAAATTATTTTATCACGAATTTGATGACGATGCAAGGATTTTTGAATTTTTCTGCTCAAATTTCTTTGGTCTTTCTTTGGTCTTTGGTCGAATTTCTTTGCTCTTTGGTTATTAGTTTCTTTTAAATATATACATCCTACTTTCGAGTTTTCTTTTTCCCAAAAAATGTAATTAATGCTTGTTTTAGGGTTTACCTTTAATTTGAATTGTTATATAATAAGACAAATCATATTTATAAATATATGGAGGTAATGTTATGAAATGGAAATGCATTGTATGTGATCATATTCATGAAGGCGACAATCCACCTGAAGAGTGCCCCGTGTGTGGAGTAGGCCCAGATCAATTTGTAGAAAGTAACGATTAAAATGAAAATCCAATTTACAAGCGAAGCGTTTAAAAAGTATCAAGAAGAATTAAAAAATGGCAAGCAATTCGGTTTATGCCTAGTAAAAGGTGGGTGCTGTGGCTATGTTTTAGCCTTCGAAGTTCTTTATACATCAGGAAACAAAAGGATGATCGAAATTTTGCTTCCTGAAACTGACGCCGACGGGAAGGTAAGATATCTTCCTTCTGGAACTTCAGTGCCCGTCACTTCAGAAGCTTCTGAAATTGCTAGAAGCGCATTAATAGACTATAAGGCGTCGGGTTTTAAAAAGTCGTTCAAAGTCTATCCTAACCAGATAAAAGACTAATTTGAAAATAAAGAGAGACCTATGGTCTCTCTTTATTTGTATTTATTATTTTATAATTTACTTTTGTAATTTTTCATTCCAAAGGTAATCATCTTATTCCTGCTCCTGAGTAAATCACAATCTCTTGAATAGCTATCTATCAACCTTATTTAACTCATAAATTATTCTCAGCCCCTCTAAAGTTAGCATCTTTTCTACGTGATCAATACAGTCTACACCTTTCGCAATCATTGTTGCCGTACCTCCTGTAGCAATAACATTAATATTTGTGCCTTCCGGAATAATCGATTGAAGTTCTTTTTTCATTCTTTTCACAATAAATTCCACTGCTCCCATATGCCCCATAACTACTCCAGTTTTTATACTTTCACTAGTTTCTTTACATATTACGTTCTCTGTATAATCAAGCTCTACCTTAGGAAGTTTTGCAGTTTTTTCAAAAAGAGCTCCTGACGATATTAGCAACCCTGGAGCAATAGAGCCCCCAAGGTATTCTCCCTTTTCTGTAATTGCACAAAACGTTGTTGCTGTTCCGAAGTCTATAATAATAAGAGCTCCATCAAATTTAGCTCTTGCACCAACAGCATTAACTATCCTATCTGCCCCAACCTGCGTCGGGTTATCATACATTACCTTAAGACCAGTTTCAATTTCTGAATTTACAATTAAAGGCTTTTTCTTAAAATACTTTGTCGAAGCGTGCATTAAAGAAAACAGAGAAGACGGCACAACCGTTGAAATTATTACATCTTCAATATCTTCTATATTGAGTTTTTCGTGTGCAAATAGTTGCATGAGCATCATGCCATATTCATCTGCGCTCTTATTGCTATCTGTACTAAATCTCCAATTTTGTACTAATTTTTCACCTTTAAAAACCCCAACAACTATATTTGTGTTTCCCACGTCAAAAGTTAATAACATACCTTTCTCCTTTAAAATACCATAATTTTTCAAGCTTGTACAATTTTCAATTAACTAGTACATTATAATCCTACTAAGGGAAAAATACAAACATTATTTTTTGAAAATAGATTAATTTTATGTGTTATACTCTATATACAACTTAATTATAAAGGAGGCCACTTTGATGGCGATTATTTAGATATGCAAATTAATTTAGGAAAGATTAAACTTGATAACCCTTTTATACTCGCGCCTATGGCAGGCGTAACTGATAGGCCTTTTAGAGTTATCTGCAAGGAAATGGGAACTTCTCTTGTATACAGCGAGATGGTAAGTGCTAAGGGAATGTATTACAGAGATAAAAATACTGAAAAACTGCTTTTGACTTGTGCTGATGAACAGCCTATTGCTTTTCAGATTTTTGGCTCCGAGCCAGATGTGATAAAGTTTGCAGCAGATAGCCTTGCAAGTAGAGAAAATGTAATTTTAGATATTAATATGGGTTGCCCTGTTCCAAAAATAGTTAAAAATGGCGAAGGCTCTGCTTTAATGAAAGATCCAGATTTGGTTTATAGGCTCGTAAAGGCTGCAAAAACTGTAAGCGGCAAGGCTGTTACAGCAAAAATTCGCCTTGGCTGGGATAAAGATTCTATCAATGGCATTGACGTAGCAAAGGCTATTGAAGAAGCCGGCGCAGAGTTTATTGCAGTTCACGGGAGGACAAGGGAAGAATTCTATAATGGAACTGCCAACTGGGGAGAAATACGAAAAATCAAACAAGCTTTGAATATACCTGTTGTCGGAAATGGGGATATTTTTTCAGGAATTGACGGTGTAAATTTCTTAATAAACTATGGAGTTGATGCTGTAATGGTAGGCAGAGGATCAATGGGGAATCCATTTATATTCCAAGACTTAAACAAAGCTTGGGACTACTATAAAAAGCAAGGAACCCTAGAAGGGTACACCCCTGCAGAAATTTCCTTAGAGGAAAAAGTAAAAACATTGCTTAAGCAATTTGACCTTCTAACAGAAGAAAAGGGAGAATATGTTGCAGTTAGACAAATACGCTCACATGGTGCTTGGTACCTTAAGGGAGTAAGAGGCGGTTCTAAAATTAAGCAGCAGCTAAACTCCTTAAAAACCAAAGATCATGTTGTAGATTTATTCTCTTCAATAATTAACCATTAACGCTATTTGAAAATATTTTTTTTGCCTATTTATTTTCAATAAAATTTGGCTCCCACAAATCTAATCATAAGAAAAATATAACAGGAACCTACTCCGATTATAGAATAGGTTCCTGTTTTAATATGTAATATTTGTAATCCTAAGGATTATTTGTTAAGGCTTTTCGCAATGCTAGGTAACGAATTTATACCGTTTTCAACAAATTATTACTTAAGAGATACTAAAACATCTCCTGCATTTACTGCTGCGCCTTTAGGTGCAGGAATAGCATCAACTGTTCCTGCTTGTGGAGCAACAATTTCATTTTCCATTTTCATTGCTTCTAGTACTACTAGTACATCTCCCGCATTTACCGCTTGTCCAACTGTTACATTTACTTCAAATACAGTTCCTGGCATTGGCGCTGTAACTGTTGTTGCTCCTGCCGAAGGAGCTGTCGCTGGAGCCGCAGCTGCCTTTGGAGCTGGAGCTGCCGCTGGAGCCGGTGCTGCCGCTGGAGCCGCCACTGGAGCTGCCACTGG
Organism: uncultured Oscillospiraceae bacterium; assembly: GCA_964370075.1. Lineage (GTDB taxonomy): Bacteria > Bacillota > Clostridia > Peptostreptococcales > Anaerovoracaceae > CAYJHC01. Next base: position 4,633 of record CAYJHC010000027.1, read on the forward strand.
AGCCGGTGCTGCTGAGCCTTTAACTTCTTCTACTTCTACGGCATACGTTGTGCCATTTACTGTTATATTATACTGTTTCATCCTATTTTCTCCTTTACTTGTCTTTTTAACCTATCATTAGTTTTGAATTATTTAACGCCTTATAACTGAGGCACACATCAATCGCACATTCACGTTGATGACGTAGCCTCGATTTAAACAGGCTAAAAATCCTACGTAACTATTTCCTATACTATTTAGAAACTTCTATCTTCTGCTGTCGATTACTTCTGCTCTTCCTGCCGCAGACCAAGTAGGTGCATTTCCAGAAATCCTGCTAATTCTTTTTACTATCAAGTTAGACGTTGCGCCTTCACCTTCCATAGCCGCAATTGCCGCAGTGATTACCGCTATCAATTGCCCATCATCTACTATTTCTTCTACAACACTTGGTGCTGCTGCCGCTACTACAGGCGCTGGAGCACTTTCTTTCTTCTCTGTTGAAGCTATTGCTTTAGATACTACAGCAATAATAACCCACAATAACAGAAGCACTATAAAAGTAATACTTATCCCCATTACAGTTGTTATCAATCCACCTAACAGTCTGTCCCCCATTGATAGGTTCTCTATTTGATCAGGATTGCTAAACATTTCCATCAAACTCATCGCTTACCTCCTATAGTGGAATATTACCATGCTTCTTAGCAGGTAGTGACTCTCTCTTTGACGATAGCATATCAAATCCATTGACAACTCTTTGTCTAGTTGTAGCTGGCTCAATTATGTCATCTACATAACCCATCTCTGCCGCTCTATATGGATTGTTGAATTTTTCTTCGTATTCAGCGATTTTTTCTTGTGTTTTTGCAATTGGATCATCCGATTCTTTTATTTCTTTTCTTACCGAAGAAATAATATTTGCTGCTCCAGATGCACCCATTACTGCAATCTGAGCAGTTGGCCAAGCTAGAACTAAATCTGAGCCAAGTTCTTTGTTACACATACCTATATATGCTCCACCATAAGCTTTTCTAAGAATTAGTGTAACCTTTGGCACTGTAGCTTCACAATATGCATAAAGCATTTTTGCGCCATGTCTAATAATTCCTCCGTACTCTTGGTCTGTACCAGGAAGGAATCCCGGAACGTCTTCGATAGTAAGAAGAGGGATATTAAATGCATCACACCTTCTGATAAATCTAGCTGCCTTATCTGAAGCATTAATGTCTAAGCATCCAGCTCCAACCTTTGGCTGATTAGCTATAACTCCTACCGAATTACCATCAACCCTAATAAAACAAGTTATCATATTCTTTGCATAATGTGGCATTACATCGAAAATGTAGCCATCGTCTGAAATTCCTTTAATAACTTCATACATATCGTATGCTTTATTTGGATTTTCAGGAATTATAGTATCAAACTCTGGAATCAATCTATTTATGTCATCTGTGCATAATACTTGAGGTGCAACTTCCATATTATTTGAAGGGAATAAGCTCAATAGTTCTCTTACGCTTTGAAGAGTACTTGTATCATCTGCTCCTATAAAGTGAGCATTTCCACTGATACTATTATGAGTCATTGCTCCCCCAAGAGCTTCGGCCGAAACTTCTTCTCCTGTTACAGTTTTAATTACCTGTGGTCCAGTAATAAACATTTGACTTGTCTTATCTACCATGAAAATAAAGTCTGTAATTGCAGGAGAGTATACTGCTCCACCTGCGCAAGGACCCATAATTACTGAAATTTGCGGAATAACCCCTGATGAGATTGTGTTATTGTAGAAAATTTTACCAAACCCCGAAAGAGCATTTACGCCTTCTTCTACCCTAGCTCCACCTGAGTCTTGCATACAAACAATTGGCGCTCCCATCTTTAATGCCATGTTTTGAACTTTTACAATCTTTTCTGCATGGTATTCTCCTAAAGAACCTCCAATTACAGTAAAGTCTTGCGCAAAAGCAAAAACTAACCTGTCATCGACCCTACCGTAGCCTGTAACGACACCATCTCCAGGCGCGTGCTTTTCTGGCATGTCAAAATTTGTAGATCTGTGAGATACAAAAGTATCAATCTCTACAAAACTACCTTCATCAAAAAGAATGTCGATTCTCTCTCTAGCAGTCAACTTGCCTCTTTTGTGTTGATCTTCTATTCTCTTTTCCCCGCCACCTAAAGCGATCTCTGCCTTGAGGGCGCGAAGTTGTTCAAGTTTATCCATTTATGTTCCTCCTTACGTACACTTATCCACAACAACTATACAATAACTCCCCCTTTATTTCAAGGTGAATTTTAAATGTATACATTATGCTTTATAGTTAAATTTATTCCTTATCAAAAGCTAAGCCCTATTAATCTAGTCATAAGCTTATAGCATTAATATACAGCTAAATAACTACATATTTTAATTAACGATTCTTATTTAATCGTCGCAGAGCTAAAGCAACGGTCAAACTTGGCACTATTCTATTTGTTGAAATTTCAGCTCCAAGCAAATCATCTGCTCTTTTCAATCTATATTGAACAGTATTTGCATGAATATTTAATACTTCTGCTGTCTTATTATTATTTAACCCTGTATCTAGGATAAAAGTTTCCAACGTTTCTATTAGTTGCTTTTCTTTTACCTCTCCAACTTCTCCTAAAGGTTTTAGAAGCTCAAGATAAGTTTTCTTAATTGTTCCCCCTTGAAGCTCCATTCCTACACAATTTCTAACTAGAGAAAGTTCGAATTTAGAGAAAACTTTTCGTTTAGGGTACACACTTTCTACAAAGTGACTTGTTTCATTAATCAGCTGATATGCTTCTATTGCGCCTTCAATCCCTTCAATCCCTGTTACCTGAAAGACTCTTCCCTCTTCCAATTCATCAAGATCCGAATAGAATTCCAAACAAATCTGCCGTTCTTCTTCTTTATTCTTTTTTCCAACCGTAGCTTTTGAAAGAATAATCCCATAAGTTTCTAGCCCTTCACTAACCCGAATAAACTCTAAGCCTTTCTTTATAAATTCTTGCACCTTCCCATCAAGGTCAATCTCTCTAAGACCCTTAATGTAAAATACACTTATAATTTGTTTTTCTTCTATCTTTGCCTCATTATTCAATGTATATGCAAGACTTCTATTCCCTCTCCTTAACGCTTTAATTATCTCTGCCTTTGAGTCATTCTCCGGGGTGTACTTCCACATTAAGGCTGAAATTTCAATTATTTCAGCTAACTTAGCTATCTCTTCAACCGTATAATAGTCATTGTTATCTACCAATAGCAAAAAGTTTCTTTCTTCTCCTATATTTATTGGCCCCCAATATGTTAATACACCATTAATGTCTTTTGCTGTATATACGCCTTCGCCTGTTTTATTAGCATTGTTTCTCCAAGCTTCTACAACCTCTGTTATTGAAGCCTTATGCCTAGTCTCTATAGACAATATTGGATTAAAGTCAGGACTTATAATTATTGCCTGAAACTCATTGGCAATAGCAGCTTCTCTTAGCGCTGTTTGGAAATTATCATATTTTTCAAAGTTCAGTAAATGAAATATACTATTGCTAATTAATCTATTTTGAAAATTTTCTTTGCTGCCATAAAATATTTTTCTATTAATTTCTGCAATAATGTCGCCTAGGGAAGCCGCCCTATCTCCTGAGATAATTATTGGAAAATTATATTCTTTAGCTATACTTATTACTTTATCATCTACAGCAGGCAAGACTGTTCCTACCCTAACCAGAACTAATCCCACATTTCCATTTTTAGCCAAAGTCTCTATAACCTTGCATTGCTTAATTACATCGTTTTTTATTTCCGAAAAAGTCGCTATAACAAGTTGAGCGCTGTCTTTACAGTACTTCTCTATTTCTGATATATTTGTACTTTCTAAGTAAGAAACCTTCTTTATGCTTTTACCTAATTGGTTTTTGCCTGTAACAACTTCTGTTCCCAACAGGGAACTTAGTCCTAGGCAACCTTCTAACGTAAAGCCCATTTATTTCTCCTTTATCTTTGTATTGAATTTATCTTTATTTTTAATATTTTAATTTTCTGTTATCTTTTTTTAGAACCTTATTCTTCAGTAGCTCCTACTCCTTAAGTTTTAGTGCTTTCCTTTTGCTTCATCGGCCTCTAACTCTATCAAGGTTATTTTTCTTTAGAATCATCTCCTTCAGACTTTACTTTAGCTTTCTTAGATTCTATTTTTTTGTCAGCATCTCCATCTTCATCAACCTTATCAGAATCTCCAGCCTTTGCTTTAGAATCTGACTCAGTGCCTTTTGAAGTTAAAGCAACGTCTTCTTCATCTGAAAGCTTACTTTCACTCTCATCATCATCTTCGTTCAAGTAGTCCCCATCATAGGCAGCAAGTTCCGCCTCTTCTTTCGCCTTTTCTTCTTCGATGATTCTTTCCATTTCTTCTGCTTCTTCCTTATTCCTAAGAGCAATAGTAGTTTCTTTTTCTTTTACATCTTCATTTAATTGGTCGGCTGTAATTCTTCCAGAATAAAGATTTTCGAATTGCTCCCCATCTAAGGTCTCAATTTCTAATAACGCCTTTGAAACTTCGTGGAGTTTTTCCATATTGGCAGAAAGAATGCTCTCAGCCTCTTTATAAGCCTCTTCAATAATGTGCTTAATCTCTTCATCAATCTCCGAAGCTGTTTCTTCTGAATAATTCTTTCTAGTGGAGAAATCTTTTCCTAGAAAAACTTCATCCGAAGAACTATAGTTAACAGTTCCCAGTTTCTCACTAAATCCGTACTTAGTTACCATATCTTTTGCAATTTCAGTAGCTCTCATTATATCGTTGCTAGCACCTGTACTAATATCATCAAGAGTTAGCTTCTCCGCAACCCTTCCTCCTAATAGGTGAACAATTTGCTCTCTCATTCCAGACTTTGTTCCATAGTATTTGTCTTCTTTAGGAAGAATCATTGTAAACCCACCTGCTCTTCCTCTTGGAACTATTGTAATTTGGTGAACTGGGTCAGTACCAGGAAGGGCATGGGCAACAATAGCATGTCCTGCCTCGTGATAAGCTGTTAGCTTTCTCTCCTCATCACTAATCACTCTGCTCTTCTTTTCAGGCCCAGCAATTACCTTAGTAATAGCCTCTTCTATCTCAGTCATTCTTATAAATCTACCATTTCTCCTTGCCGTAAGAAGAGCTGCTTCATTAAGCATATTTTCAATGTCTGCTGGTGTAAATCCAGGAGTTCTTCTTGCAAGAACTTGTGGGTTTACTTCTGGTGCTAGAGGCTTGTTTTTAGAGTGAACGATGAAGATATCTTCTCTTCCTTTTATGTCGGGAACTCCAATTACAACCTGCCTATCAAACCTTCCTGGTCTTAATAATGCTGGGTCTAAAATATCAGGCCTGTTTGTAGCTGCTAGGATAATTATTCCCATATTAGTTGCAAATCCATCCATCTCAACTAGTAATTGGTTTAGAGTCTGCTCTCTTTCATCATGGCCGCCACCTAAACCAGCGCCTCTTTTTCTACCTACCGCATCAATCTCGTCTATAAATATAATGCAAGGAGCATTCTTTTTTGCTTGCTCAAAAAGGTCTCTTACTCTTGAGGCTCCTACTCCAACAAACATTTCCACAAAATCAGAACCACTAATCGTAAAGAATGGAACACCTGCTTCTCCTGCCGCTGCTCTAGACACATACGTCTTACCTGTTCCCGGAGGGCCCACTAACAGTATCCCCTTTGGAATTCTAGCTCCTACATTATTGTATTTTCTTGGATTTCTTAAGAAATCCACTACTTCTTCCAACTCTTCCTTTTCTTCATCTAATCCTGCTACATCTGCAAAAGTCAATTTCTTTAAGTTCGAACTAGTTTGAAGCTTTGCCTTGCTTTTTCCAAACTGCATAGCCTTACCACCACCACCAGCTTGGTTCATCATCATAAACCAAAAGAACACTAGCAGTAATACCATAATTACAGTTGGCATTAAACTTACATACCACGGTGTTACATAAGGTTCTTCATTGACAAGCTTAATATCCCCTTCATTCATTTGAGGATAAACATAAGTTTCATTTAACCAGTTCACCTCAATAACTGAAGATGCGTATGTAGTATAAACTGTTCCATCTTTTGCCTCACCCGTCAACTTAAGTTCTTCCACATTAAGCTCTGTAATTTTCTTATCTTCTATATGCTTAGTAAATACAGAAAAAGAAATCTCCTTTGCCTCTTCCCCTGATCCAGAACTTAAAAAGTAAGACATTCCTATTACTAGAACAAATATTAATACATAAATCCCTATACTTCTTCCTTTAATTTTCATTAACTTCCCTTGTACAATGCACGCACATTATACTTTTCCTTTCTTCAAAATGAATTTTTTTCTGCTTCTTACTTCTAAATATAAGCGCAGTACCTCTTTTATATTACTTAATTATACTTAAGGATAAAATATTCTGCGTATCCTTACTTGCTGTATACTTCCCAGTAATCCTATTCCTTACTTCATCTTCAATTATCCAAACAACTTCACTTCCAAGAGTTAACATCCAAATTTTATCTCTATCTTCCTTTGGAATTTTCTCATCCACAAATATATCTTGGATTTTCTTTTTCCCATTACCACCCTTAAGAGGCAAATAATCCCCCGACTTTCTTGTCCTAAGCTCAAGCTTTCTTGCAGGAGACTCTAGATGTGTATTCTTTTCTAAGAATAAATCATAATCAAGGATAATTTCTCCATCTACTGGTCTATGATGGCTAATCTTGGTAGCGGCAACCTTAATGTTTGGTTTTTCAATTACCTTCTCTTCTTCCGGATCTTTTGCAGGAAAACAATTACTATTATATAACCTAATTTGTCCCGGGTTTAAATCTACACAATATCCTTTTGGAAAAAGCAATGTCCCCTTCCAACCAATTTCATCAATTTTTTCATTTAAAGGAATTAGATGGCTTCTACCAATATTTTTCTTTAGCCCAATTGTCTCAAATGACATTAATACTATTCTATTTCTTATTGAAGCATCTGCCAGTTTGAAATCATGTCTGTCCAAAATTATTTCATGCTCTTTTTCTCTCAATAGCATCTTTTTATAGTCTTCTTTTACTCTATACCAGATATAGTCCCTATCCGCCTTCACTTGTCTTGTGTTTGCAATTATTGTATTTTTAAAATTAGGATTGAAATTTTCTTCTATAAATGGGATTAACTCTCCTCTAATTTTATTTCTTGTATAATCATTCTCCCCATTAGTTTGGTCATATTGAAAAATCACACTATTTCTAATGCAATACTCTTCTATATCTTCTTTTTCCACATCTAGCATAGGCCTAATTAAATAAGGGCCCTCTTCTAATGTTCTGATATATTCCATTCCAGCTATTCCATCTAATCCAGTTCCTCTAATAAGCTTCATCAATATTGTTTCTGCCTGATCTCCTAAGTTATGGGCAGTTGCAATTTTCATCTGCTCATAAAATGTTCCTTTAGAAAAAAGTTCTTTTGCAACTTGATTAAAAACTGTATATCTTAGTTCTCTTCCAGCTTCCTCAACTGTCATTTGGTTCTTTTCCGCCATGCCATTGCAATCGACTTGGAAAGAAAAACATTCAACACCAGCTTTTTTGCAAACGTCTTCAACAAAATATTGGTCGTTATCCGCATCCTCTCCTCTAAGCTTGTGATTTATATGTGTTGCAACTAATGTAAACCCTAATGACTCTTGAAGCCTAGATAAAATTGAAAAAAGGCACATAGAATCAGCGCCGCCTGATAGGCCTAGAATTACATGATCGCCCTTATTAATTAGTCGATCTTTTACTATTCGGTTTTTTACAGTTTGAAATACTTTATTTTTCCTATTCATTTTATCACCCTTTTATTCCAAAAAATCTAACTCCGTTCTCGCAAGTTATGCGAGCCACTTCTTCATAAGAAATATCTTTTATTTCAGCAATTTTTTCTGCTACCAACTTTACGTAAATAGGCTTATTTTCTTTGCCCCTAAGAGGCTCTGGAGTTAAGTAAGGAGAATCGGTTTCAATGGTAAGAAACTCAATGGGAATTTCTCCAACTACAGCTCTAGTTTTTTTATTATTCTTGTACGTTACTGGTCCTGCAATTGAAATTGTTGCCCCCTGCCTAACATACTCTGCAGCTAGTTCCTTACTTCCCGAAAAGCAATGAAGTAAGACCCTTGCATCATCTAGTTCTATACCATCCGGCCCTCTTCGTTTTGGGAACCAGCTTTTCCTTTCACTAGAAAATGCCCCCTCTTCTCTAAGAACATCCATGACAGCCCTGTCCGCATCCCTTGAATGGATTACAATAGGCATCTTAAGTTTATTTGCCAGTCTAATTTGCTTTCTAAAAGCTTCAACCTGTACATCTTCAGGGGCAAGGTTCCTATAAAAGTCTAATCCTATTTCCCCAATGGCCTTTACCCCTTCTTTCTTGGCTAAGCCCTCAATTAGAAATAAGGTCATATCATCTACCTGAGTTGCATTATGGGGGTGATACCCTGCAGTCGCAAAACAAAGGTCATACTCTTCGCTATGCTTAGCTGCAACCTGTGCACTTTCTAAATCAAAAGCACAGTCTACAACATATTTTATTTCAGACTCTATGGTTTCCTTAAAAAGCTCTTTTCGTTTCTCTTTTGTAAATTTTTCATTATTATAGTGACTATGGGTATCAAATAACATCTGCACTCCCTTGCTTCTATGCTCTTTACTATTAGTTTAATCCTCTGTAATTTTTATGTTACTGGGTTTCCATCTTCTGCTACTGTTGTTACAAACTCAAAACTCTCTTTACCATCAACCTCATTATCCGCAAACATTATCATCCCTTTTGACTCTAAGCCTCTAAGGTTTCTAGGCTTCAAGTTTGCAACCACTATTACTTTCTTACCAATGGTCTCTTCTGGCTTATAATATTCGGCAACTCCCGATAGTATCTGCCTTGTTTCTGTTCCCATTTTCACCTGGAACACTAACAGCTTATCTGCTTTTGGATGTTTTTCACAAGAAAGAATAGTTCCCACTCTAAAGTCGATTTTATCAAAGTCCTCATAAACGATTTCATCTTTTAGATCTAACGGGATATTTTCTTCCTTAGGATCATTTAAATGTTCTAATTCTTCTAACTCTTTTTCTATATCCAATCTTGGGAAAATAGGGTTTCCTTTAGCTACCTTTTCTCCATTTAATACAAAGAACTTTTTCCCCTCTTCCCACTCCGGTTTAAGAGTTGTAATTCCAAGTTGTTCTCTTATCTTTCCAGATGTAGTATGCATAAATGGATAAATTAAAACTGATACCACTCTCAACGCTTCTGCTAAATTATATAATACCGTGTCTAAACGCTCCTTATCCTCTTCTTTTTTTGCTAAAGTCCAAGGCATAGTTTCGTCAATATATTTGTTGGCTCTTCTTACTACTACCCATATTTCTTCTAAAGCCTGATTAAATGCAAACTTATCCATCTGTCCTTCGACTTTTGCACTTGCTGCCTCAGCAATTCTTATAAGATCAGAATCTATTTCTCCAGCTTCTCCAGAAGCCTTAGTATATTTAGGAATAATTCCATCATTATACTTTTCTATCATTGTAACCGTTCTTGAAACTAGGTTTCCAAGATCATTAGACAAGTCATAATTCATTCTCTTAAGCATTACCTCATTAGTGTATATTCCATCTTGCCCAAAAGTATACTCTCTAAGAAGAAAATATTTTAACGCATCAATGCCATATCTTTCAATTAATTTTACTGGATCAACCACATTTCCTTTAGACTTACTCATTTTCCCACCTTCAAGAAGTAGCCAACCATGGCCCAAAACTTGTTTTGGCAAAGGCAAATCTAAAGCCATCAGCATTGCAGGCCAAATTATAGAGTGGAATCTAACAATTTCCTTTCCAACAAGATGCACATTTGCTGGCCAATATTTTTCATACTTTTCTGGGGAATCTGGATATCCCAGCGCAGTTATATAGTTCGCCAAAGCATCTAACCAAACATATATTACATGCTTTTCATCAATAGGAACCTTAACACCCCAGTCAAAAGTAGATCGAGATATGCAAAGGTCTTCTAGTCCTTGATTAATAAATCCAACCATTTCATTACGTCTAGACTCAGGTTCCAAGAAACTTGGGTTAGTCTCAAAAAGTTCTAGTAATCTATCTCCATATGCAGAAAGTTTAAAGAAGTAAGCTTCTTCCTTAGCGCTCTCAACTTCTCTTCCACAATCAGGGCATTTTCCCTCTGCAAGCTGAGATTCAGTCCAGAAAGATTCACAAGGCTTACAGTAAAGGCCTTCATATTCACCCTTATAAATTTCGCCTTTTTCATATAATTTATTAAATAAAGCTTGAACCCTTGTCTTATGTCTATCTTCTGTAGTTCTAATAAAATCGTCATATGAAATCTCCATAGTAGCCCATAAATCTTTTATTCCAGAAACCACCTTATCTACATACTCCTGTGGCTTGATACCCTCTTTTAAAGCTATATCTTGAATCTTCTGCCCATGCTCATCAGTACCGGTTAAGAACATTACATCATGCCCTGTTGCGCGCTTAAATCTAGCCATTGCATCTGCCATTACAGTACAATATGTATGTCCTATATGTAAATTTGAACTTGGATAATATATTGGTGTGGTTATGTAAAATTTCTTATTATTCATAAATTGTCCTTTCGCTAACTACTTTGCTCTTTGTTACAAGCCTTCACTATAGTATATAATAGTTTTTTGGTATTTGCAATGAATTCCGCCCTATTTTCGCCCTTTTCTTGTGATAATCCTGCTTAATTTTCCTGTTTTTTGTTGCTTTTACACAAATGCAAAGCGGCACAACCGATGGTCATGCCGCTATATCTTTGTCTAATTATTTTATTAAATATCTTTGCCTTTTTTCCAGCGTTTTAATTTTTAATACTATACCATTTGTATTTACTCTTCTACTCCTAATATACTTGAAATTCAAGCAAGACCGGCATATGGTCTGAATATTCAAATTCTGTATGAATATTTTCCACTTTATTTATCTTGATATTTTTTGAGTGTACAAACCCATCAATAGTTACCAGCGTAGATTTCTCCGGGTCATAAGGGATATCATTCAATCTTGTAGTTGGATTGTATCCACCTTCTTCATAGTCTGTCGCTTTCTCAAAAGTTTCTCCTAAATATGCATCTGGAAAAGGTTGTGCCCAGCTAAGGTCTACTGTCTTTCCTTCGTTAAATAATTCTCCTGAATTTCCAGTAAAGTCATGGTTAAAATCTCCTCCTGCAATTACATAGTGACCTTCTTCTAACCTTTCGTTCATATCATCAAAAAGCGTTTTCATCTGAGCATCTCTAATGCTCTCATCTATTCCATATGCTGAAAGGTGGACATTATACAAATATAGCTTTTTCCCACTAGTAAGGGTAACACTATTAACCACATAACACCTATCCAAGTCAAAGAATTTATCAAAGCCATCTGAAATTGGCAAACTTCTTCTTACTCCTTCATCCATTTCGAATCTAGAAAGAGTTACTAATTCAGACTTTGACTTACCTATAGGGTCTAGAATTGGGTAGAACAAATATGCCGAGTCATAATTTATAGCTTCTGCCATTTGATATCCTGAGAAATTTTCGCTAATCATTTCACTTTGGTCAACATCAAAACTTCTGTCAGCCTTAACGTCAACTTCTTGGAAAAACACAAAGTCCGGATCATATTTTTTTACTATAGCAAGAGCTCCTTCAACATTGCCAACAACTTCCTCTTTGCTTCTCCCTCTAGAGTCTTCACCGCCATCCATAAAGAAAGTATAGTCCTGGCTATATGCACCATATCCAATATTATAAGTTAATATTGTATGACTTTCCTCCCAATCTACAGTCTTTTCTTCATATTCTCCAGCAACTTCTACCTGCTCTCCATCTTCAATTCTCTCATAACTTACAAATACGTATGTTACATATATCAACGCCACAATAATAATTAAAGCTACTACACTTAATATTACTCTAATCATTGTCTTCATACACTAATCCTTTCTTCATTAAGGTTTTATCATTAATCTACTTTTGTAAACTTTCAGGTTATTTTCTTAAAATTTTACTCTCTACTACGTCGAATATATTATCGTCTCCAGAGCAGTATTATAAGTATACCATAATTTTATATATGCTATCTAATTTTGTTAATATTCTTTCCAAATTAATTTGCCAAAATTTCCAAATTAGCTTCGTCTATCTACAACAATATCATAACTTACATATATTTCCTTTATTTCCCTCCCGATTTTTGATATAATTATGATTAGAATGGGAGAAAATTATGAGTATTAGAGATTCAATTGGAGAAAAAGAACAACCCGCTCGCGGAACTTTTGGGGAAATACTAAATGAAAAATCAAAAAAAAGTTCTTCAGCCCAAACCACCACAACTTACGGAACATTCTTGAGCTCCGATAAAGCCACAACCATTGAATACATGTGCATCGCACCTGTAAAAGAGCCTGTAGAGATATTACAATTTATGCACGGAATGGCAGAGTATAAAGAGAGATATACTCAACTTGGAGAATATCTAGCAAGTAGAGGAATTGCTTTCTATGTTCATGATCACATTGGCCATGGACGAAGTTCTTTAAGCCCTAACCACCTAGGTTATTTCGGAGGTAATAAGGCTTGGATGAATTTGGTTTATGATGCTAAAGTTCTTACAGATATAGCAAGAAGCACCTATCCTAACACACCTTTCAATATTGGCGGACATAGTATGGGATCTTTAACTGCACGAGCCTATCTAGCAGCCTTCCCTAACATTCCTGGAAAGGCGATTTTAATAGGCACTTGCAATGCAAACTCTCTCTCTTCTGCTGGAAAACTTATTTCTGACTCCATTGGACTCTTTAAGGGAAGAGGATATAGAAGTCACTTCCTAAATACTCAAACCTTTGGTGCATATAACAAAAAAATTCCCAACCCCAAAACACCATATGACTGGCTGTCTGCTAATGAAGACAATGTAGAAAAGTATATAGGGGATCCTCTATGCGGGTTCACATTTACTGCAGATGGCTTTGCTAACTTATCCAGTCTACTTAAATATGTTTCAAAAAGATCCATAATATCAGACTACAATAAGCATTTACCTATTTATATTGCATATGGAAAAGAAGATCCCGTTGGGCGTTTTGGAAAAGATATAGATGCGTTAGTCCACGAGTTTAAAAGTGTAGGCATCAACAATGTTACCGTATGCGGATATTCTGGTTTAAGGCATGAAATATTCAATGAAGAAACAAAGTTAGAGATTTTTAAAGGCCTAGCAGATTGGCTCCTTGAAGACCTTCCTACTGTTCCAATTGGACCTGAAGGAGCTACTACAAGTCAGCCAAAATTTCTTACAAAAGAAATCTCAGATCCATCTACAGTAACTGCTGCAGTTTTAGAAAAAGATATTCCTATAAACAAACAGTTAAATCGCTCTTAATAATTAAGATGATTAAGATACTTAAAGTTATAAAGTTAAATAAAAGGGGACAAAAAAATGAGCTTATTAAATGTGACTAATGTTTCTCACGACTTTGGAGGCAGAAGAATACTAGAGGACGCCTCCTTTCGCTTGTTAAAAGGAGAACACGTTGGCCTAGTAGGGGCAAACGGCGAAGGAAAATCTTCCTTCCTTAATATTATTATTGGAAACATACAACCGGATGAAGGGACTGTGGAGTGGTCTCGAAATGTAAGGGTTGGTTATTTAGATCAGCACTCCACACTAAAACCCGGCACCACCATTGAACAGGCCTTAAGTAGCGCCTTTGACTATATGCATGAAATCGAAAATAAAATGCTGAAGTTGTACGAAGATATGGCAGTAGAGGGCTGTGACATGGATGCGCTAATGGAAGAAGCCGGTGAATATCAGCACATTCTAGAAGATAGTGGATATTATGAAATCCCAGTAAAGGTAGGCCAAGTGGCTGATGGCTTAGGTCTTTTAGACTTAGGGTTAGACAAAGATGTTAGCCAGTTAAGTGGTGGACAAAGAACAAAAGTTCTACTAGGAAAACTTCTATTAGAAGATCCTTCCATATTACTCCTTGACGAGCCCACTAACTACTTAGATGAAGAACATATAGCCTGGTTAAAAAGATATTTAATCGAATATGAAAATGCATTTATATTAATTTCTCACGATGTAGAATTTTTAAATTCTGTAGTAAATGTAATATATCATTTAGACGATGGAGAACTAAGCAGATATACTGGCGATTATGATAACTTCTTAAGAATGAATGAAATTAAAATCGCCCAACAAGATGCAGCCTATAAGCGACAACAAGCTGAAATTGCGAAGACAAAGGACTTCATTGCAAGAAATAAAGCTAGAGTAGCAACTAGAGGAATGGCAAATAGCAGAGCAAAAATGCTCGATAAAATGGAAATAATTGACAAGCCTAAAGAAAAACCAAAACCAGAGTTTGACTTTAAAAAAGGAAAAACATCTGGAAAAGTTTTGGTAGACTGTACCGATTTAATTATCGGGTATGATGAAGCACTAACTAGCCCTCTAAACTTCAAAATGATTAGAGGAGATAAGCTGGCGATTGTTGGTACTAATGGCCTTGGCAAAAGCACTTTACTTAAAACAATCCTCGGCGAAATTCCTCCTTTCTCAGGAAAGGCACAACTTGGAGATTATCTTATACCTGCCTACTTTGAGCAAGAGGCCTCAAGAGATGATAAGACTACCGCATTAGAGTATATCTGGTCCAAATATCCTTCCTATACTAATGCTGAAGTTCGTGCTGCTTTAGCACATTGCGGACTTACCAACGAACACATAACTAGCCAAATGAAGGTTCTTAGCGGTGGCGAAAATGCAAAAGTGCGACTTTGCGATTTAATGCAAAGAGAGAGCAACTGGCTTATTTTAGACGAGCCTACAAATCACCTTGATGTTGAAGCAAAGGAAGAATTAAAAAGAGCCCTCGCCGCTTACGAAGGCTCAATATTAATTGTTTGTCACGAACCAAGTTTCTACGAGGACTGGGTTACCGATGTGTGGAATGTTGAAGACTGGACTACTAAAACAGTTTAGTTTACAGCCCAAATACTTCTTCAATTTTATATAAGCCAGGTTCTTTTCCATATAAATAAATAATTGCATCACACGCACCTCTAGCACAGCAACCTAGATCATAGGCATGATGGGTTAATTCAATCCTTTCTCCCATTCCTCCAAAGATTATGGTATGGCTACTAGGGGTGTTTCCTGCTCTAACCGAATGAAATGTAATATTTCCTACATCCGATTGTGCTTCACTAGCTATTTTTAAGCCTAACTCCTTAGCCGTGCCACTAGGCGAATCTAGTTTGTCATTACAGTGCATATCTATAACTTCAATATCACACTTGCCTTCTAGTAATTTCGCTAATAGGCCTGCCGCTTCAGACATTACGTTAACCATTCTTGATGTATTAGCAGCTTTTAATAATGGTATTTTCTTCGAACCTATTTTTATTTTTTCAATTTCCTCTGGCGAAAAAGCTGTTGTACCGCATATTAGCCCTTTATTCATTTCTACACAAGCTTCTAGCACCTCCATAGAAAGTTCCCTTGTAGAAAAGTCTACTACAATATGTGCCTCTTCAATTGCATTCTTTATGTCATCGCTTACCAACACTCCTGTCTCAATACCCGCTCTTGAAACAAGGCCTGCATCTTTTCCTATATAATCCCTGCCTGCCGGCCCGATGCATCCTACAAGTTTAATTTCTTTGTTATAATTCTCATTTAATAGTATCTCTTGGATTATTAGGCTAGCTTGTTTCCCCCTTGGAGCTGTTACAGCAACTTTTATCATTGTTCTCTTTTCCTTTCTCTCGTAAATTTTCCCACTTATTCTTTATACGGGCATAGGTTTAGATTAATTTTTATGAATAAAATAGGGCAACCAATCAAGACTGCCCTACTATTTATCTTCTTATTTTATTTTTCACCTTATTTATATAGAACATAATAGCAATAGAATATATTCTGTCATAAACTAGAAATGCCACTACCCCTCCAATAGCCAGTATTGGCAGTGGATAATCAGGTAATTCTATTTGACCTAGGAACACCTCTTGGAAAAGAAAGAAACCTATTCCGAAAGTTAATAAAAACAGACAGGCTTTTATTGCTAATTCTGGAACTAACTTATTAATCTTCTCTATATAGTATTTTGCAATTCCATAGTAGCCAAATAGCAGTAAATAAGGAGCTATTCCAATTTTATTCGGAATTAAGACAAATCCAATAACTGCCGCAGCGAGAAACATTATTAATCCCCCTTTGGGCCCTGTTTCAATTACCATTATCGCTACAAAGAATGAGCTTATAGCGAACATTGTAAGTTCTAGCCCTGGTACAAAAGATGCAATATACATAAATACTACCGTGAGAGCTGTAAGTATACCACCTAGTGCAATGGTAAATCCTCCCGTTTTCTTTTTGTCTACCATATTTTACCTCTATCTATATGCAGTTACAACAGCAATCTGCACAAATATAACATTGACAAAGTTGGCAGGCAAGGTCGTTATTAGAATTATACCCTCTTCCGTAGGCATTAGTTTGGTATCCTTGCCCTCTGCTCGCAACTCTATTTAACGCATCATTATATTCTGGATTTCTTGGATCCATACGAACAGCCTGCTGGATTTGGCCAATACCATCATCATACCAACCTTTTCTTATACTTAACATACCGCTTAAGAAGTACCACTCCGCATCTTTTTTCCCTATGCTTCCTAATATTCTTTCAGCATCGCCTAGTCTGTTAGCATCTATAGCTCTTCTAACTTCCATATACTGTGGGTTAGTACTTCTACTTCCACCACTTGAAGTTCCACCACCTTTTCTTTCTGCCATTATCTGGTCATAGGCTTCATTGATTTCTCTTACCTTTTCTTCAGCAAGATCCTCTAATGGATTATCTTGATATTTATCCGGATGATACTTTTTAATTAAGCTTCTATAAGCTTTTTTAATATCTTCGTCACTATCAGTTCTTTCTACTCCAAGTACTTTATACGGGTCCAT
>CAYJHC010000028.1:0-21552 GCA_964370075.1 uncultured Oscillospiraceae bacterium
ATGATAATATTTTTTGCTTGGTTTTTTTCGAGAAAGTTAGAAATTAAAAATTTTCTTCTAGAGGAGGTTATACCACTTATTGCTTGTAGTGGTCTGATTTTGGGCCTAGTTGCTATAGAAAATCTATCTACAGCACTTACTATTGGTGGGATAATAGTTATTATGGCAGTAATTGCAGGGGCGAGAAAAATTTATATGTTTGTTGTTGCTGGAGCTCTAGCAATAGGAAGTGTGCTTTTCATATTTTCAGAGTCTATGCAATATAGACTCACAAGGTTTTCTAATTTTTGGGATCCTTTTGCAGATGCTTCAGGGACAGGATACCAAGTGGCTAATGGCCTAAAAGCCTTAGGGGCAGGTGGCCTTTTTGGGGTTGGACCAGGGCAAAGTGTTCAAAAGGCATTATACCTTCCGGAATCGCAAAATGACTTTATACTAGCAATAATTGGAGAGGAACTGGGGTTTTTGGGAACTGGAATTTTAATGGGCGTATACGTAGTTCTTATATGGAGGTGCTTGTTAATAGCAATGGAGACTAAAGATTTATATCAAAAATTATTGGTAGGCGGCGTGATTGGAATGATAGGAGTGCAGGTGGTTTTTAATGTTGCGGTTGTAACAGCAACAATGCCCCCTACTGGAGTGGCATTACCTTTTGTAAGCTATGGAGGCAATGCTTTATTAGTTTGCGCTATTGGCATTGGCATAGTATTGAATGTTTCGAGGCAAAACGAAAAAAGAAAAGCATTAGAAGAAGGGATTGAATAATGAAAATACTCATAACTGGAGGAGGAACGGGCGGACATGTCTATCCGGGAATTGGAATTGCAGAAAAATTTTTAGCAGGTGAGGGAGAAAATGAAGTTCTTTTTGTTGGAACCGCTAAGGGATTAGAAAGTAAAATTATACCGCAGCATGGATATAATATTGAGTTTATAAAAGCTAGAGGCATAGATCGAAGAAGTTTGAAAAATAATATTGGCTTTACAAAAGACTACTTTGAAGGTAGAAAAAAAGCGATGGAAATTATTAAAAGCTTTTCACCTGATGTGGTTATTGGTACAGGTGGATATGTATCTGGACCAGTAATTGGAGCGGCTGCAAAATTAAAAATTCCTGTATATATACAAGAGCAAAACGTATTTCCAGGGTTAACTAATAGAGTTCTTTCTGGTAAAGCAACTAAAGTATTTCTTGGGTTTAAAGGTGCCATGAAGTATTTTAAAGAAAATAAAAAAGTTGTTGTGTCGGGAAATCCTATTACTTCTAAGTTTGAAAATTTAGATAAAGAAAATTCAAGAAAAAAAATTGGAGTGAAAAAAGAATCCTTTGTAATTACAATTTTTGGAGGAAGCCTAGGAGCTGGAAAAATTAATGAGTATGCTTTAAAATTGATTGAAGAATATTATGGTTCTAAAAAAGTGGAAATTGTGCTTATTACAGGGCTTGATTATTTGGATGATATTAAAACGCAGGTAGAGAAAATTGTTGAGAAAAAAGGGAAAGAGAAGACCAATAATATTTATTTGTTAGATTATGTTTATGACATGGAAAACTATATGGAAAGCGCAGACCTTGTAATTGGAAGAAGTGGAGCCTTAACAGTCTCAGAACTCCTATTCCTAGGGAAGCCGTCTATTTTTATTCCTTCTCCAAACGTAACCAAAAATCACCAATTTTTTAATGCTGAAGAAGCGGCAGATAAAGGGCCGGCTATAGTAATTGAAGAAAAAGATATTGAGGGATTATTGGATGTAGTGAAAGACCTTATAGACAATAAGCAGATGTACGAAGAATTGGTGGAAAAAGGCAAACTGCAAAAAGGCTTAAATGGGTCTGAAATAATTGTAGAGATTATTAAGAATAACTTGAAAAACAGTAATTAAGAAAAAGATAAGATATGAAAAATTTTATGGCAGGAAAGAATACTGAAGAGTATCAACCTTATGGAAATGTTGAAAATCAAAATCCTGAAGAAAAAACTACACGTTCCACAAAAAAAAGAAAAGAAGAAAGAATTCGAAAAAAAAGGAAAAAGAAGAAAGGTAAGAGAAGAAGAAACAAGAATTACCTTTTAAGGATTTTTTTTGTTCTGATTTTTGTTATAGCTGTAGTTTTATTTTTGTCTTCGGATTTTTTTAATGTTGATAAGATTACTATCGAAGGGGTTACGAAATATGAGCCAGAGACAGTTTTAGAAATGAGCAAAATGAAAATTGGAGATAATATATTTACTGTTGAAGATAAAGATGGAACTGAAAAGGTTGAATCTTTGCCTTATGTGAAGAGTACAACCATAAAAAGACAATTACCTAATGAGGTTATTTATCAAATTGAGGAAAGAGAACCTCAAGCCGCTATAATGTATAATAAAGAGTACTATATTATTGATGAAGAGAAAATAGTTGTAGACACTTTGGCAGAAGAGAACTCTCTTACTATTATTGAAGATATAGAAGTGAAAAAGACTGAAGAGGGAAAAGAGCTAAATTCTGAAGAGCCAGTAACAATAGAAAAATCATTGGAAATAATAACAGTAGGAAAGAAGAACGAATTCAATTTTTCTAGTGTAACGGTTGATATTCCTAAAGGTGCAGATGCTGAAGAAGCAACTTGTAGAATAAACATTACTCCTTCTTTAATTTGCATAGGAAATGTTGAGAAAGTAATTTCGGTTATCAACAAAGGATATTTAGAAGATGTTTTGGCTACTTTGGATGAAAGAAAAGTTTCTAGAGGCACCATAACTGTAAATGATGATAATCAGTGTGTTTTTTCCCCAGAAATAATGTGAAAAAACTGTGCATATTTCTGAAAATTATGGTATAATGGTGCTAATGCAATGTATATTAATATCGTTAGATAATTTAGGAGGATAGAGATGTTACAATTCGAACTAAGTGAAGAAAGAACTGCTAATATTTTAGTAATAGGCGTAGGTGGAGCAGGAAGTAATGCTGTAAATAGAATGATTGAAAGTGGAACACACGGAGTTGACTTTATGGTGATTAACACAGATAAGCAAGCTCTTGCAAACTGTTCAGCTGAAAACAAACTTCAAATTGGGGAAAAATTAACTAAAGGACAAGGTTCAGGTGGAAATCCAGAGGTGGGCCAAAAGTCTGCTGAAGAAAATGTAGAAGACATAACGCAATTTATGCGTGGATATGAAATGGTATTTATAACAGCAGGATTAGGTGGTGGTACTGGTACAGGAGCAGCGCCTATAATTGCTAGAGTTGCAAAAGAAATGGGAATACTTACTGTAGGAGTTGTAACTAAACCATTTTCTTTTGAAGGGGGAAGAAGAGCTAAGCATGCGGCTAAAGGTGAAGAGTACTTAGGCAAATTTGTAGATTCACTAGTAGTCGTAATGAATGATAGAATATTAGATGTTTCTGATAATGATACTGGACTACTAGATGCTTTCCAAAAAGCGGATGAAGTCCTTAAACAAGGTGTACTTGGGATTACTAGCCTTATTACAGAAGATGGATTAATCAACCTTGACTTTGCTGACGTTGAAACTGTTATGAGAAATAGAGGAATAGCTCACATGGGAGTTGGAAATGGTAAAGGGGACAGAAAAGTTACTGATGCAATTAAAAATGCATTAGAAAGTCCTTTACTGGAAACTTCTGTGGCAGGTGCAAAAGCAATACTTATTAATATTGTTGGTGGCCCAGATATCAAGATGAAGGAAGTTAGTGATGTGGGTGAGCAAATTCAAATGGCAGCAAATGAAGATGCTATTATTATTCTGGGAGCATCAATCAAACCAGAACTTAATGAAGAAATGCAACTTACAGTAATTGCTACTGGGTTTGATGAGGATGAAGTTTATGAAGCTGCGGCCGCATTAGAAAAGGAAAAGGCTTCAATGTTTGGAGTAAAGCCGACAGAGAATCAATATATGTCAAACTCACAACAACCAGCACAGCAACCACAGCAAGTTCAACAACAGACGATTGAAGCGGTGATTGTAGAGGAAGAACCAACAGAGCAACCGAGAGAAAATAAATTTTCTATGCCAAACTTCTTACAAGAAAGTTCGGGAAGCAAGAATACACTAGAGTAATAACAAATAAACAAAAAGCCGGAAATACCGGCTTTTTAATGTATATTCAACAAATAAAATATATGAAAACAATAAATTCTAAAGACAATAAAGTTTTTAAAAAACTTATTAAGTTACAACAGAAAAAGCAAAGAGATAAAGAAGCTGAATATCTTATTGAAGGTGAAAATCTAGTAATAGATAGTGCAAGAAAAAAGGTAGTCAACTTAATTGTTTTTTCTGAAAACTATTATAAAACAAAAGGAACTGCTAAATTTGATGAACTACTAGAAAGTGATTTTGATTATATTGTATTAAACGAAAAGCTATTTGCCAGTGTATCGGATACAGAAACCCCCCAAGGTGTAATTGGAGTTTCTAAGAAAAAGAGATACTCTGTGGAACAGTTTTTTTCTGATAGAAACAACAAAATTGTTGTTTTAGATAGAGTTCAAGATCCTGGCAATGTAGGAACAATAATTAGGACGGCAAAAGCAACTAAGCATAAGCTTATAATTATTAAGGGAACAGCAGATCCATATAGCCCCAAGGTAGTAAGGTCAGCGATGAGTGGTATTTCAGATATCCCGATTTTGTTTATTGATAATGTGGAGGAGTTAGAAAATTTGCTGCATAATCGTAAGATTATACTTGTTGGTGGAGATGCTAAGGGGGATATGTCCTATAAAGAGATTGGGGAGTATAAAGACATTGCCATAGTCGTAGGGAATGAAGGGAATGGAATTTCTAAGGAAATGATAACACTATTAGATAGAAAAGTATCTATACCAATGGAAGAAAGCATTGAATCATTAAATGTTGCGATTGCTGCAGGACTTATGATGTATGAGTCCTATACTAATGAAAATGCTTAAAATATAATAATAAGAGGCGAGGAAATCATGCAAAAACAATTAAATGAAATAATTTTAAGAGCAAAAGAGAATATTGAAGTGGCGGATTCTCTAACTAAACTAGAGGAATTAAGAGTTTCTTTTTTAGGGAAAAAAGGAGAGATTACAGCGATACTTAAGGGTATGAGCAGCTTATCAAAAGAAGACAAAAAAGAATTAGGCCAACTTGCTAACAAAGCGAGAGAGGAAGTTGCTACTTTACTTGAAGAGACAATTACAAAAGTCAAAGAAAAAGAAGAATCTTTAGCTTTTGTTAAAGAAAAAATTGACGTAACTGAACCAGGAAAAAGAAGAAAATTAGGATCTAAACATCCAATTACAGTAACTATAGATGAAATAAATAAGATATTGATGTCTATGGGTTTTGCTGTGGCAGAAGGGCCACAGGTAGAAACTGTATTTAATGTATTCGATGCATTGAATTCACCTCCAAACCACCCATCGAGATCTTTAACAGATACTTTTTATATTTCTGATGATGTAGTATTAAGAACTCATACTTCGTCAGTTCAAATTAGAACTTTATTAAGTGAAAACCCACCAATAAAAATAATTGCTCCAGGAAGATGTTTTAGGTGTGACACTCCAGATGCAACTCACTCTCCAATGTTTCATCAAGTGGAAGGGCTGCTCGTTGATAAGGGTGTTACTATGGCAGATTTAAAAGGAACTCTAGATACACTTGCAAAAAAACTTTTTGGGGAAGCTACTCGTACAAACTTTAGACCTCATCATTTCCCATTTACAGAGCCTAGTGCTGAAATGGATGTGTCTTGTTTTAAATGTAATGGAGAAGGATGTCGTATATGTAAGGGAAGTGGCTGGATTGAAATTTTAGGTTGTGGCATGGTTCATCCAAACGTTTTAGGTGTTGGAGGAATTGATACTGAAGAGTTTTCAGGATTTGCCTTTGGCATGGGTGTTGAAAGAATAGCAATGCTAAAATATGGAGTAGAAGATATTAGATTATTCTATGAAAATGATATGAGATTTATTGAGCAGTTTAAGTAAGCGTAGGGGGAAGTAATTATGTTAGTGCCTATTAAGTGGCTAAAAGAATATATTAAAGTTGATGTAGATACAGAAACTTTTTGTGAAAGAATGATAATGTCAGGATCTAATGTTGAAACAACAGAAACTCTAATGAAAAATGTAGAAGGCGTTTTAGTTGGAAGGGTTCTGGAAATAGAAAAACATCCTGATGCAGATAAACTGGTTGTTTGTAAGATAGATGTTGCGAAAGAAGAACCTTTAACAATAGTTACAGGAGCGTCAAATGTATTTGTAGGTGCATTAGTTGCTGTTGCTACAGATGGAGGAATTGTACCAGGACCACTTCATGGCAAGCCTAAGGAACCAGGTGGTGTGAAAATCAAGAAGGGAAAACTAAGAGGAGTAGAATCGGAGGGAATGCTTTGTTCTCTTGGTGAACTTGGATTTGAAGAGAAAGTTATCCCGATCTCTCAAAAAGAAGGAGTTTGGATTCTTGATGATAGTATGGTTGTCGGAGAGGATATAAAAACTGCGAGCGATCTTTTTGATAATGTTGTTGAATTTGAGATTACGCCAAACAGAGCAGATTGTCTTTCGATGATTGGTATGGCAAGAGAAACAGCTGCGACATTTGGAGGAACCATAGAATACCCAGTAAAAGAAATTCCTATAGGCGAAGGAGAAGCTAAAAATTATATAAACATTGAAATTGAAGATCCTGAACTGTGTAAGAGATATATGGCAAAGATAATCACTGACGTGAAGGTTGAGCCTTCTCCTTGGTGGCTTCAAAAAAAATTAATCTCTGCTGGAATGAGGCCTATTAATAACATTGTAGATATTACAAACTTTGTTATGCTAGAATATGGTCAACCATTACACGCTTTTGATATTAGCGATGTTGAGGGTGGAAAAATCATAGTAGGGAGAGCTGAAGAAGGAGAAGTATTTACAACTTTAGATGAAAAAGAGAGAAAACTAGACACTTCGATGTTGATGATAAAAGATACAAAAAAGAATATTGCAATTGCAGGAGTAATGGGAGGACTTAATTCTGAAATTAAGGACGAAACAAAGACTATACTGTTAGAAGTTGCAAACTTTAATGGAGATAGTATTAGAAAAACCTCAAAAAAGCTTGGACTTAGAACAGAAGCTTCTTCTCGTTATGAAAAAGGGATAGACCCTAATATTTGCAGTGATGCAGCTGAAAGGGTTTGTCTGTTAATTAAAGAAATTGGTGCAGGACGTATACTAGAAGGAGCTGTAGATAATTATCCAAAGAAATATGAGAGTATAGGAACAAGAGTTAGAACAGCTAGAGTAAATAGTTTACTTGGTACTGAATTATCTCAAGATGAAATGATTAATATCTTAAAAACTTTAGAGATAAAATGCGAAAAAGATGGGGAAGATTTTATAGCAACACCACCTACTGTTAGACTTGATCTAATAAAGGAGATAGATTATGTAGAAGAAGTTGCTAGGATATATGGATATGACAATCTTCCGATGACAATACCAGCTGGAAGGAATACTTCTGAAAAAAAACCAGAAAGAGCCTTTATAGATTTAGCAAAGGATGTTATGTGCTCCTTAGGAGCAAATGAAACTCAAACTTATTCTTTTGTAAGCCCGAGAGATATTGATAAGATAGGCCTTGAAGAAGATGTTTGGGAAAGAAATTTTGTAGAATTAAAAAATCCACTCGGCGATGAAAACTCGGTAATGAGAACAATCTTAACTCCAAGTTTGCTAGAAGTAATGGGAAGGAATTTTTCGAGGAACATAACGGAACTAAGAGCTTTTGAGATAAACACTACATTTAGTAAGAGTTTAACTGAAGAAGTTTCTCTTCCAACGGAGGAAGTGGGTATGGTAATTGGCCTTTACGGGAAAGACGAAGACTTCTTCACTCTTAAAGGTGTAATTGAGGAGTTATTTGAGAAATTAGGTGTGGAAGAACCAAACTTTGTTACAGAAAGTGAGTATCCTGTTTACCATCCTGGAAGATGTGCTAGAATTCAGGTAGGAGATGAAGAAGTTGGGATTATGGGGGAAGTTCACCCTCAGGTTAGAAAAGCTTATGGGATTGACACAAAATGCTATGTTTGTGAATTTTTCTTTGACGGATTATTTAGAAATGCAAAAAAGGAAATATTCTATAGCCCATTACCAAAGTATCCAGCAATCTCAAGGGATATTGCTTTAATTGTGGAAGCAGATGTTCAAGTGGGAGATATAAAGAAAGTAATCCAAGATAATAGTGGGAATTTATTAGAGAAGGTTGAGCTTTTTGATGTTTATAGAGGAAAGCAAATCGAAGAAGGAAAGAAAAGTGTAGCATTTGCTATGACTTATAGAGATAAAGAAAAGACATTGACTGACGAAGAGGTTACTAAAGTATATAGTGAAACACTAAAAGCCTTAGAATCTAAGTTTAAGGCAATATTAAGAGAGATCTAGGAGGTCAAAGATGGATAATAACAAGGTTACCGTAAGGATCATGGGACAAGAGTACACAATTGTTGGAGATACCTCAAAAGATTTAATGCTACAAGTTGCTGCGTATGTAGATGAGGTTATTAAGAATGTTCATTCCCAATGCAAAAAGGGTACTACTTCATCTGTCGCTATATTGTCAGCCGTTAATATTGCAGAAGAACTTTTTGACTGTAAAAATGAAATAGTAAAATCTAAATTAGAAATATCTAATATTGAGCAACGAGCTCAGAGATTTAGACAACTTTGGGAAGAAGCAAAAAACAACTATGATTCGTATAAAAATGAAAACACTAAAATAATGGATCAAAATCAAGCACTTGTGACACAACTAAAAGAAGCAAGAGAAATTGCAGAGCAGGCTTTGGCAGAAAATATTAAATCAGAACTTAGCGAAGAAGTCTCTGATGAAGTAAATTCTATTAAAGAAAAGTATAAGGACTTAGAAAGCAGTTTCTTTGATCTTCAAATGGAAAATATTAAACTTAAAAGTGAATTAGATAAGCTTAGAATAGAAGAAGAGGAATAGAAAGATACCATTTATGACCGAAAGAACGTTAAGGATATTAGAATACAAAAGAATAATTGATCTCCTTAAGAACCAAGCAGGATCAGAGCTAACTAGGGGAATAATCACAGAATTAAAACCCTTTACTAGTGGATTGAAAATCAAAGAGGGTCTTAAAGAAACAACAGAGGGGGTAAGGCTTTTAGTACATAAAGGAGCCTTACCTCTTGGTAATTTTTATGATATTACATCAGCAGTAGATTTGGCAAGTAAAGGCGGCAGTCTTTCGCCTAAGCAATTATTGCATATTTACTATAACTTAATGATAACTAGACAAACGGTAAAATTCATGAAAGAAGATATCCCTGAGTTACCTATTATGGAAGGACTAGTCTCTGCCTTATCAGTACATAAAGATATAGAAGAGGAAATTGATAAGTGCATATTGTCAGAAGACGAGATATCTGATAATGCTAGCTTAGAACTTAGGAATATCAGAAGATCAATAACAAGAAAAAATGAAGAAATAAGAGTAAAACTAAACCAATTAGTGAGCTCTTCGGACAATAAAACGATGTTGCAAGACTCTATTGTAACCATGCGTGATGGACGATATGTAATTCCGGTAAAAACGGAGCATACAGGTAGGTTCCCAGGAATTGTACATGACCAATCAGCAAAAGGAGCTACTGTATTTATTGAGCCGCAAGCAGTAGTTAATCTGAACAACCAACTTAGAGAACTTGAAATTGAAGAAAAGAGAGAGATTGCAAGGATATTAAAAGAGCTAAGCGAAAGAGTTGCTGAAGTCTCTGGGGAACTAAAAGGGAACTTGAACATCTTAGGAAAGTTAGACTTTTTTATGGCTAAGGCAAAGCTATCTCAAAGTCTAAAATGCGAAGAACCAACAGTAGAAGATGATGGGTTTGTTGATTTGAAAAATGCTAGACATCCTTTTATACCAGATGATGTAGTTGTCCCTACAAATATCAAACTTGGTGATGATTACAGAACTTTAATTATTACTGGGCCTAACACAGGAGGAAAAACTGTAAGTTTAAAAACTGTAGGATTACTTGCTATGATGGCTCAAACAGGTTTGCATATTACAGCAAATCAAGGAAGCACACTTCCTATATTTACAAGTATTTATGCAGATATAGGCGATTAACAAAGCATAGAGCAAAGTTTGAGCACGTTTTCATCTCATATGACGAATATAATTGATATAGTAAAAAATTGCAACTCAAAATCTTTAGTGTTGTTAGATGAATTAGGTGCAGGTACTGACCCTATGGAAGG
Source organism: uncultured Oscillospiraceae bacterium (assembly GCA_964370075.1). Lineage (GTDB taxonomy): Bacteria > Bacillota > Clostridia > Peptostreptococcales > Anaerovoracaceae > CAYJHC01. Next base: position 10,277 of record CAYJHC010000028.1, read on the forward strand.
AGCAGCTCTTGCAATTTCTATTTTGGAACACATGTATGAAAAGGGTGCTTTGATTTTAGCAACAACTCACTATACTGAACTGAAAAAATATGCAATATCAACCAAGGGTATAGAGAATGCTTCAATGGAATTTAATGTAGAAACATTAAGCCCAACTTACAAACTTGTGATAGGTATACCAGGTAAGTCTAATGCTTTTGACATTTCTGAAAAGTTAGGATTAGAGAATTCAATAATTGAGGAAGCAAGGAAGTTGTTAAGTTCAGATGCCCTTAAGTTTGAAGAAGTGGTGTCGGCAATAGAAGAAGATAAGAAAAAGGCAGAAGAAGAACGAGATCAAGCTATTGTGATAAATATTGCCATGAAAAAACAGGAAGAAGAAGCTAAAAAGAAATTAGAAGAGGCTAATAGAGATAGAGATAGAATTATAAATAAGGCTAAAGAAGAGGCTAGAGAACTGATTGAAGAAGCAAAAGACCTTTCGAGGCAAGTTCAGGAAGAACTTAAAGAGTTAAATAGAATTGAAAGCCTTGGAGAAAGAAATAAAAAGTTAGATGAAAACAAAAAGAGAATAAAAGATGCAGCTGGAAGATATAGAGAGAAAATAATTAAAGAAGTAAATGATAATCCGGTAACATTGGATCAAGTAAAAGTTGGAGATAAAGTAAAGGTTTTAACTTTAGATCAAAACGGAGAGGTCATTGGCCTTCCTAATAATAAAGGTGCTATAATGGTTCAAGTTGGGATAATGAAAATTAAAGTGAATTTTCAAGATCTTAAACTGATTAATCAAGGAAAACCTAAAAAAAAGAAGAGCGCTTCTAAAGCTGCATATGGTGGAATTTATAAAAGCAAAGCAAAAAATATTATGCCTACAATAAATGTAAGAGGACAAAGGCTTGAAGATGCTATAGAAAATGTGAGTAAACATCTAGATGATGCTTCAATTGCTGGTCTAGAAGAAGTGACAATTATTCATGGCAGAGGAGAGGGAATCCTGAAAAAGGGAATACATGAAATGTTGAAAAATAAAAAAGAAATTAAATCATATAGGCCAGGTCAATTTAACGAAGGTGGAGATGGAGTTACAATAGTTAAACTATAGGAGGTAGACGTGAAAGATTATAAAGAAATAATTGCAGAAGTTATTTCAGAGGAAGTTTCTGAATTGACTAAAGATGAGATTAGAGAATTGATAGAAGTTCCATCAGATGAATCTATGGGAGATTATGCTTTTCCATGCTTTAAACTAGCTAAGATTTTTAGAAAAGCCCCTCCGATGATTGCAGAAGATATTACGGAAAAAATAAAATGTAACAAGGTTTTTGAAAAAGCAGAAAATGTAAATGCTTATGTAAATATGTATATAAAGAAGGAAACCCTAGTTGAAATGGTTCTTTCTGAAGTGAATAGCCTTGGAGAAGACTATGGAAAAAGTAATATTGGTCAGGGCAAAAAGGTTATCGTAGAATTTTCTTCACCTAATATTGCCAAGCCTTTTCACATTGGACATATAAGGAGTACAGTAATTGGTAACTCAATTTATAAAATATTTGATGCACTAGGTTATGATACTGTTAGGATTAACCACTTGGGAGATTATGGTACTCAATTTGGGAAAATGATTTGTGCATACCGACGATGGGGAAATAGGGAAGACGTAATTAAAGAGCCAATAAAAACATTACTTTCATACTACACTAAATTCCATATTGAAGCTGAAAAAGACGATTCGCTAAATGATGAGGCTAGAGAAATATTTAAAAACCTAGAAAATGGAAGTCCAGAAGAAGTCGAATTGTGGCAGTGGTTTAGAGATGAAAGCCTAAAAGAATTTGGAAGAGTATATGATATGCTTGGCATTTCATTTGATTCCTATGCAGGAGAGAGCTTTTACTCTGACAAAATGGGAAGAATCCTTCAGGAATTGGAAGATAGAAACTTATTAGTAGAATCAGAAGGGGCTCAAATTGTAGATTTAGAGGCTAGTGGAATGCCGCCAGCTTTAGTTAGAAAAAAAGATGGATCCACACTTTATATTACAAGAGATATTGCGGCAGCTGTATATAGAAAAGAGCACTATGATTTTCACAAAAATATATATGTAGTAGCATCTCAGCAAAATCTTCATTTTCAACAACTTATTGAAATAGTAAACTTACTTGGATATGATTTGGGTAAGGACTGTAGGCACATACCTTTTGGATTAGTAAGTTTAGAAGATGGCACTATGTCTACCAGAGAAGGTAGGGTTGTTTTCCTTGAAGATGTGCTTAATAAGGCGGTAGAAAAAACTAAGGAAGTAATAATTGAAAAGAATGTTCTTGCAGATAATATAGATAAGACAGCAGCAGAAGTTGGTATAGGAGCTGTTATTTTTCAAGAGCTTTCTAATAATAGAATTAAAGACTATGTGTTTAACTGGGATAAGGTGCTTAATTTTGAAGGAGAAACTGGACCCTATGTTCAATATACCCATGCAAGGGCAGCTAGTGTATTAAGGAAAGCAGATTCTAAAGACATAGAAATAGCAAAGACTGGTAAAATAGACTTAGAATTTGTTGGAACCGAGAGAGCATTTGAGCTTGCAAAACTAATTTATAAGTTCCCAGAAGTAGTAGTTGAAGCAGGAGAAAGATGTGAACCGTCTATAGTTACACGACATATTGTTGATGTGGCACAAGGGTTCAATAGGTTTTATCATGATGAACATATCCTTGTTGAAAGCAAAGAGGAGAGAATTGCAAAGATTGCTTTAGTCATGGCGGCAAAGCATACTATAAAAAACGGGCTTGCATTACTTGGGATTAAAGCACCAGAGAAAATGTAATTGCATAACTATACTAAATATAAGCGAGGAGTATGGGTTTGCACGATGTATCTGTTTAGGCAATTAATGATTTGAGGTATTTTGATAAACGCAAATAAAATAAGCAAAAAATAAAGTTTTGATGGAGGAAAACAAATGAGATACGAAGGAAGTATTTATAGGCCACCTAGTGAGGCTAGAAGTTTAATTTTGCAAATCACAATTGGATGTGCCCATAATGAATGTACTTTTTGTAGTATGTTTAAAGATAAGCAGTTTAGAATTAGAAATCCAAAAGAAGTTATAGAAGATCTAGATGATGCGAGAAAGAGATATAGACATATTGATAAAATTTTCCTTGCAGATGGGGATGCTCTATGCTTATCAAATGATAAGCTTTTGCCAATTCTAAGCCATATAAAACAGGTGTTTCCAGAGTGTAAAAGAGTTGGGATTTATGGAAGTCCTCATGATGCACTTAGAAAAACTAAGGAAGAACTTATTGAACTTAGAGAAGCTGGCTTGGGAATTGTCTACATAGGTGCTGAATCTGGCTCAGAAGAAGTTCTTAAAAGAATAAAAAAAGGAGTTACTGGAGATCAGCTAATTGAAGGAGTTAGAAAAATTGAGAGCGCAGGAATAGCTGCTTCGGTTACTTTTATTTCAGGAATGGGAGGAAAGGAGCTTTGGGAAGAACATGCTATAGAAACAGGCAAAATGATTTCCAAAATGGAGGCTAGCTATGTGAGCTTGTTAACGTTAATGCTAGAACCAGTAACTGAAATTTATAAGCAAATAAAAAGTGGAGAGTTTGAATTGTTGTCACCAGAAGAAATAATTGTCGAAACTGCTTTGCTGCTAGATAATATTAATCTTGCAAAAGACTGCGTATTTAGAAGTAATCATGCTTCCAACTATATTGCGTTAAAAGGAACTCTTCCAGGGGATATTGGGATGATGAAAAAAGAACTTGAAGAGGTTATGGACGATTTAGATTTACTTAAAGATGAAAGGTTTAGAAGGCTGTAGAATATAAAGAGAAATTACAAAAAAATAGAGTACTAAAAGGATAGTGCATAATTTTTAGTTGCTATATAATGAAGGTATAGGTGAATATTATGAATGATATTACAAAAAGAGAAGATCGAATTGGTATGTATTTGGTTCACAAGTTAAAACCATATGTGTTTGCTGAATTTTCTGAAGAGTACATAAAAAAAATTAAGGCTCCTGACTCAATTAAAGGAGTTCCTATCCCACTTAGAAAAGAAGATTTGCAAAAATTTGCTGGCGGAGCTGGAGTTTCAGGAAATATAATTGCAGAGAATATGGCTTTTGTTATGGGTTGCGACCCTAAATTTAAATATACAACCCAATATAGAGAATTCCTTTTGAAGGTATTTAATTATAAAATTTATGAAGGCATGCTAAAGAAAGGTCGAGATGCAGCAGAAAATGAGGATTTTATTTATGCATGCATACAGTTTAGAGCTACATTAGTAATGAAACCAGATTATCTGCATGGCATGTATAGTTATGCCAGAGTGTGTAGAGAAATGTACATGGGAAGCGATGATCCTGAATATGTTGGTAGGTTTAAGGCGGAATCCCTAGAATTTTTTGAATTAATTACAGAAATTCATCCTAGATTTGCACAATCGTATTATTATTTAGGCTATGCATATTTAAACATGGGGTTATATGGAAAAGCAAATGCGGCTTGGAGAATGTTTCTAAAGAAAAGTAGAAATTCTAAGGATGTGAAGGAAATAAAAGAAAGGCTTAATCAAATAAAAGAGCCTATGGAAATTGAGGAAGGTTGCAATTTAGTTTTAAGAGGGAGCTACTCTCAAGGAAAAGAAGTATTAGAAAAATATTTAGATAGTCAATTCAAAACATGGTGGCCTCTTCACTATTATCTAGGAGTGATTTATAGCCAGGAAGGAAAAGAAAAAGAGGCTATTACCTCATTTGAAACTGTGTTATCTAAGAATCCTGCTCACCTTGAAACGATGGAAGAACTAGTTGCAATTTATTCTACTTTAGAAAATAAAGAAAAGGCTGAAAAATACAAAAAGAAGATTGAGATTGTAAAAAGAGATTTGGTGTCAATCGAAGAAAGTAGAGAAACTAGCCTTGAGAAGAAGCGGGGAAAAAGTTTGGATACGAATAAAATAGTAGAGGAAAAAGCTGAAAGTAAAATAACCGCTGCTGAAAAAAATAAAGAAAATAAAAAGGAAAGTAAAGAAAAAAGATTTAAAAAATTAAACTAATTAGATAACTAAGGAGTTCCGGCAGCACTCTTGCTAAGAGAACTCCTTTTTTAATTGTATAATTTTGTTGCATTTTGATATTTTTGAGTAATTTTTCATTGACAATTTTGAAAAGTATGGTTAATATATAAAAGAGGAGACATCTAGGTTTTAACAAACTTGGAAGGAGAGATAAATATGGTATACCAATGGGAATCTTCAGAATATGCTTTTAAGAAGAAGATTGTTAGTGTGGTACTTATTATGATTATGGTAGGGAGCTTGTTTGGCGCGCTGCCTTTTTTAGCTGACATTAAAGTATATGCGGATAAGACAATTTCTTATGGAGTAGTTGATGCAAAAACTGGTCTGAATGTAAGATCTGGAGCAGGAACAAACTATTCTAGAGTAGGTATCTTAAAGTTAAATACAAAAGTAACGATTACTGGTTCTAAGACAGGAACCGATAAAAAGAAGTGGTATGCAATTAGTTATGGTGGAAAAACGCGGTATGTCTCAGCTGGGTATATCAAAGTAACATCAACAACTACAGTTAGTCCTGCAAATACTACGATTAAGTTTTACTCACCAACTAAAACAGGTATTACAAATGATGATTTAAATATTAGAACTGGTCCTAGTACAAATTATAAAATTTTTAAAACAGTAGCCAAAGGTGATAGTTTAACGGTAACAGGAGAAACTACCTATAATAAACAAAAGTGGTATAGAATAACCATAGGCTCTGGAGTTTATTATTGTAGCGCCAGCTATGTAAAACTGACTACTACGCCAGTTGTTGAACCAGAACCAGAGCCAGAGCCAGAGCCTGAACCTGAACCTGAGCCTACACCACCTTCAACAACTACTACAGTTCTTGAAACGGGGAAAGGTGTTACAAATGACGATCTTAATCTTCGAACAGGCCCTAGCACAAAGTATTCGATTTATAAAACTGTCCCAAAAGGAACAACATTAAGTATTACTGGATCTACAACATCAGGAGGAGATAAGTGGTATAAAATATCCTACGGAAGTAGAACATTGTATGTGAGTGCGCCGTATGTAAAATTCACACCTGATACTATAGTTACAGATAGCACAAAAGGTGTAGGAACTACAACAACAGGGCTCAATCTTCGTACAGGACCAAGTACAAGCAATTCAGTTTATACTAGTGTTGCAAAAGGGACAAAACTTACTGTTACTGGTTCCAAAACCACTAACGGAGATAAGTGGTATATTTTGACATACAATGGAAAAACATTATATGCAAGTGGAGAGTATATTACTTTTGTTGCTGACAAGGAAGATAGTAGTACTACAGAACCTTCAGTTAGAGAAGGAAAAACAACTACTGCTCTTAATTTAAGAACTGGGCCGAGTACTTCAAAAAGTATTTATACTACCGTGCCTAAGAATACATTACTCACTATTACAGGAGAAATTATAACTTCTGGAGAAAAGTGGTATACTTTATCTTATCAAGGGAAAACTTTATATGGGTTTGCGGAACTGATTGATATTAATATTAGCCCTGTAACTCCTGGAGAAGCAGGAATAACAAATTTTCCTGAAAGTTACCAACCTTACTTAGAAAAACTTAGTGCAGAGTATCCTGAATGGAGATTTGTACCATTAGAAACGGGCATATCTTGGTCAACGGCTGTAGGAAAACAAGTTAATAATAATGACACTGGAAGAGTAGGAAGAAGCTTAGTTCATGGCTCTTTACCAGAGTCTTATAGATCATATAACAAAGGAACCTATGATTTTACATATGATAAATATGGAACAGCAGATGGCGGCTGGTATTATGCTTCTGATGAGGCTGTAGCATATTACCTAGATCCTAGAAATGGATTGACGGAATCTAGCATTTTTCAGTTTATGGGACATTCCTTTGATGGTGAATCTCAGACTCCAAGTACTGTTAAAGCAGTAGGTGATGGAAGCTTTATAGAAACAAGAAAAACATCAAAAGGAGAATGGTTATACAATGTTATTTACACTGCGGGAAAAGATTCTGGGGTGAATCCTAATGTATTAGCAGCTATGATACTTCAGGAACAAGGAACAAATGGAAGTAGTCATTTGATTTCTGGAAATTATACAGGCGCAGGAGGTAAATATAAAGGTTACTACAACTTCTTTAACATTGGAGCATATAATGCTTCAGGATTTAGCTCCGCTGTACATAGAGGATTATGGTATGCAGCAGGAGAAAATGAAGGTAAGACTGCTTATGGTAGGCCTTGGAAATCTGTAGGTACTGAAAGTGGTGAATATAGATCCATAGTTGGAGGCGCGGAGTTCTATGCTAATGGTTACTTAGATAATAATCAAGACACGCTCTATTTGAAAAAATTCAATGTGGCAAACGGCTTAAGCTCTGCAGGAACGCATCAATATATGACGAATATTTCTGGAGCTCTAACAGAAGGTATTATTCTCCAGGATGCTTATGAACATAATATGAATATGCCAATTACTTTCTATATTCCAGTTTATGAGAGTATGCCTGCTACAGCGGTAGCAAAACCAAGCTCTACAGGAAATGCGAATAATTTGTTGGACTCACTAACAATAAAGTCAGGAAGCAGTAACATCTCGTTAGGAAGTTCTTTTGATAGATATGATCAAAGTTACGCTACTTCTACTACTGCGACAACAATAACAATTGGAGCAAAAGCTAACGAAAGTGGGGCGAAAATTACAGGAACAGGGACATTTACTTTAAAAGAAGGTAAAAACACCTTCCAGATAAATGTAAAATCTACTAGTGGAGTGAATAGAACCTATTCTATAACCATTACAAAAAAATAAGTGGCGTAGCTAAAACTATGACGTTACAATCACATGAAAAAGGAGTAATTAGTGATTAGAATATTTAATATAAAAAAAATAATTTCTGTAGGGTTAGTAAGTTGTTTGATGCTTATCTTTGCAACTATGCCTGTTAATGCAGCGGCAATAATTGATATAGAAATGCCTGCCGAAATAAAAAAAGGTGAGACATATACTGTTAATATTACTTTTGTAGATAATAATATAGGAGAAATAAAAGGACAAGTTGAATATGATTCTACTAAAATTGAATATATTTCAGGAGGGAGTAGCGAAGGCAATACAGGGTTGGTTTTACTAAATGGCAATGGATATGGAAACTCAAAAGCGATCTTTAATATTAAGTTTAAAGGAATTGAAGCTGGAGAGGGTATATTAAAGGTAACTACAGCGGAAATCTATAATTTGGATGGAGAAAATTTAGGATCACCTACAAAGGAGGTGAATTATGTAGTTGTTAATGAAGAAGGAACTTCAGAGGGTAGCCAAGAACCTTCGGAATCGGAGGGGAATGCTGATGCCAGTGGTGGAGAGAGTTCTGAAGTAGCTCCTGTTATAAGTAAAGCAAATAGTTTTTTTTCTTCTCCTGAAAGTGTGTATATAGTCGGGCTTGTAATTCTCGTAGTGTTGCTAAGTATTACCTTGATCATAATCAATATTAGGAAACGAAAAAAGATTAAAAAACTTAAGGAATTAGATGTAGAAGACCAGAAGAAGTTAGCAAGAAAAGAATTTTTGGAAGATGGTGCAGAAGAAAAACCCCTAGAAGAGGATGCAAAGTGATTTATTAGAAAAAGCCCTTTAGATTAAAATCTGAAGGGCTTTTTTTCAAAAGACAATATTAATTTTTAAAGGTGTATTATTTGTTTGTGAAGGTTGCGCTTCTCTTTTCAAGAAAAGCAAGCATGCCTTCTTTTTGGTCTTGAGTTCCAAAACAATTGCCAAAGGCCTTAACTTCGAGAGCAGAACCGTCTTCAATAGGAAGATCATATCCGCTAAGAATGGCTTCTTTTGAAAGGGCAATTGCTATTGGAGCTTTATTAATTATTGTTTCAGCTATTTTTTCAGCTTCTTCCATTAAGCTTTCGTGAGATGTTACCCTTTCTACAAGGCCAATTCTATAGGCCTCGTCACAGTTTATTATTTCGGCAGTCATGACTAAATATCTTGCCATTCCTGTTCCGACAAGCCTTCCTAGTCTTTGAGTTCCTCCAAATCCAGGAGTAATTCCAAGATTGACCTCTGGCTGGCCAAATTTTGCCTTCTCTGAAGCTATTCTAATATCACAGGCCATAGCAAGTTCACAGCCGCCGCCTAGTGCAAAGCCATTGATAGCAGCAATTACAGGTTTTTTGATTTTTTCTATGTAATTCATTAAATCGTGGCCAAGTTGAGCAATTTTTGTTCCACCCTCAACATCAAGGTTGCTCATTGCAGCAATATCTGCGCCAGCAACAAAAGCTTTACCTGTTCCACTTACAATCGCAACTCTTGACTCAGAATCTTTTTCGAAATCTGAAAAAGCACTATAAAGCTCTTTAAGCACATCTGAATTTAATGAGTTTAATGCCTCTGGACGATTTACTGTAATATAGGAAATCGAATTTTTCTTTTCAACTAAAATTGTATTATACATACTTTCCTCCTAACCTAAAAAGAAACAACTTTACATAACTAAGATAATAATAGCATTTGTTATAAGATTTTACAAATAATTATTCTATATTCTCATATTTGCTTTATTTTCGACATTTTTATACTGCAATAATAACTCTAATGCCATTAATTATCAAACAATTATGTTCTAAAATATTTTTTGTAATCTTTTTTAGTGTTTAGTTGGTTACCAGCTACTTTGATTAAAGTTATATAACTGTAGAATAGGTGCTCGAATTTGTGAATGTGTAATATCGAGAGCATATGTTCCTTAACGATATAAGTTAAAATAGTACCGGTACAAATACAAAAGGAATATATGCTTCTGATATTAGAGAAATCTAAGCTATCTTTTAAGTTTAAACTGAGATTCGAAATTAGATATTAGTTTTGTTTTATAAAGGATGAATATTAATGGCAAAGTAATTGCAGCTTCAGCACCTAGATAAGTAATATTATAATATAGTGCCCAAGTTAAACCACTAAATCCCTCAGGCGCATATTCACTAAAATAAATTGTTCCAGAAAGTACAGCCATAACATATCTGCCAAGTACACCTATAAGATAGGCAGGGAAGAGGCCATATTTAAATTTCCTGAATCCATAGCCAATTGCTAATGCACCATAGGCGAAAGGATAGTCTATTAGTAATTGTAGTGGATGTATGATGTATGGCCCAAAAATCAAACTAATTAGGCCGACAGCGAATCCAACGACTAAGCCAGCTCTAAGTCCCATTAAGTAAGCGGCAAGGACGATGGGCAGCATAGAGAATAAAGTTACAGATCCTCCAAAAGGCATACTAAATAAGGTAAACATACCACAAACAACAGCCAGTGTTGTAAGAATAGCACAGGTGACTAGTGCCTTAGTACCAAACCCTTTTTTCCTTTCAATAAAAAAGATTGTAGCGAATAGTAATACTATTACACCTACGGTTACAGCTTGTCCTGCTGTAGATTCAAAAAACGATTGCATGTTATCGAACATAAAAAAACCTCCTAATACTTTGGAGGAAACAACAGATTAAATATTAAGAATAGATTTACTTAATACGCGCTTCCCTACGTCGGTATTATCCGAATCAGGTATAAGGGTCTATCTACAGAGTAGATATCTCAGCCGTTGCTCCCCTAGCCAATATTTAACTAACAAAATAGATTATAATTTATTTGCCACTATTTTGCAAGGGTAATTTTAAACTTAATCAATCTGTGGTTTGAATTTTATCAATTTGTGGTATAAACAGTATTACATAATTAAAAAAATGATTTAAATGTTGACTACATTTTTTATCTTGCTTAAAGATGGCTTAGCGTTAACACAAGCAGTGCTCGCATTAATTCTCTATATCTAGAAATACTATTAAAGTTAACTAATGATGAAATGATACTTACTATATTTATACAATACTTATATACTATATTCAAAATTTGATATTTGAAAAATCTACTAATTTACTAATATATCTTAAAGCAGAGAACTGACTTGATTACATTATATAGTTTTGATTCTTAAGGCAATAGGCATATAATTAAAGCATACAATAAATTAAGGAATTCCTCATATAGATATATATAATAAAAGCACAATTATAATGAAATAGGTGAATTGCAACAGAAATGGGGAGATAATATGTTTTAGTTGTAAAGAAATAAAAAAAAGATTGAAAAAAGTGTTGACACATCTAAAAAATGGTGTTAATATATAA
>CAYJHC010000029.1:0-20418 GCA_964370075.1 uncultured Oscillospiraceae bacterium
CCCTGCAGGAAGTATAGAAAGTGATTCAACTTCTCAAGTAACAAAAGCAACCCAATCTCCTCCGTCCATAAGCATGAGTTCAAGCTACAATTCTGCAGCTAATAACTATACTGTCTCAATAAGCTCCGTTGCAGGTGCCCAGTATAGCTTCAACGGAACAAGTTGGAGTAGCACAAATACAACAACTATTGCTACAGACAGCACAGAGGTTACTGGATATATTAGAATGGCAGAAACTGATACTCACTTTACTAGTACTGCTGTTAGTACCACTAGAACTACGGGGACAGATATTAAAAAAGCGGCAGATACAAAATTAATTGAAGATGCAGAAGCAGTAGTAGTAAATGGTTCTGTAACTGTTCCTTTTGGAGCAATCCAAGATGACATAACTCGAGCAGTCCAAAGTTATGTAAATGGTAAGTTAACAGGAGATTTGGCTGCCGTAGGTGCTAGCGTATCATATAACTCTATTGCAAATACATATACTGTTACTTTTTCCATAGGAGAGGTGACTGACACAAAAGTACTTTCTATGACAGTACAGGAAAGCCCAGACCCAGATATAGAAGCAGTGAATAAAATAGCTTCAAGTATTAGTAACTTTTCTTTGCCTGTAGTTCCTCAAAGCCTAGGCTTTGTTAGCCCGTTGCAGTTCAATTCATATGTTCTTTCGATGTACTCAACGTTAAGTGCTGCTGACCCAACAGTTGGTGTCAAGATTGTTTCAGACTCCTTAATTTTGCCAAAAGCAGGAACAAGAGCTAACCCTCTAGGCGTGGATGGCATGTATTCTTATGAGGTTGAAATATCAAAGAATGATCAAGTACAAATAATTTCAGAAGAACTTGTGATTAAGGCAAGCACATATGTAGAATTGCCAGAGACAGGAGATTCTGCGCCAATTTCCCTTTTGTGCTTATTAATGTTATTGTCAGTTGCAGGGATAAGTGGTGTATACTATTATAGAAAGCAAATATGTTCTTAATAAAATAGCAGCAAACTTAATTATTAAGTAATATATTAAGTAGCAATGGTTATTTGGGTAGTGTTTAACTCGGATTTCCATTGCTTTTTTTGAAAAAATTAGGTGAAATTGCTGTTGATGGTTTTTGGTATTATCATTGCAATTTTTTTTGAATTACTTGAATAGGCAATGGAAATATGATATAATTTTCATTCGGGAGTGTGGATATTATATATGGAAATTGAATTGAAATATGGAATAGACAATAATGAAACCTTTGAAGAATTGTGGCATGACGTGGCGTTGAAAAAAATGGAAATAGAAGGTACGCGAGAAGTAAAATCAATGGTAACTTATTATCTAGATACTGAAGACTATAAATTAATGGATAAAAAGATTGCTATACGAATTCGAGATGATGGTGATAAGTTTATAGCTACATTGAAAACTCTAGTTAAAGCAGTAGGACATATTCATAAAAGAGAAGAAATTGAAACTATTCTCCCTAAGTTCCCTAAAGAATTTACGATAAACTTATTTAACTTTAAGGATATAGGAATTGACTTAAAAGAGCTAGTTGGTGAAGAGAAGCTTATAGTAATTATGGAAACACAAATAGAAAGAAGTCTTTTTTTACTTGATTATGAAAAGAGTCGAGTAGAAGTTGCCTTGGATAAAGGAAAGATTAAGGCAAAAGGGAAGGAAAGTCCCATCAGAGAGATGGAATTAGAATTAGTCAGTGGCCCAGAAAGCGAGTTGCTAAGTTTAGGAAACACGGTTATGGGTAAATATAAATTGAAGCCAGAGCCGAAGAGTAAATTTGAAAGAGGTCTTCAGCTTTTGGAAAAATGTTAAAGGAGAAAATTTAAATGAAAACAAACTTAATTTCAACAGAAAACAACAAAGCAAAATTTACTATGGAGTTTTCACCAGAAGAACTAGAGCAAGGAAAAGTAAAGGCTTATCAATCGACAAAAGATCAGTTTTCCATTGATGGATTTAGAAAAGGTAAAGCTCCAAGAAGCATAATTGAAAAACATTATGGAAGTGGGATTTTTATTGAAGAAGCAATCAATACTTTATTTAATGATGAATACCCTAAAGCTGTAGTTGAGTTAGGTTTAGATGTTATTGATAGACCTGCTGTAGAGTTTGGTAAATTCGAAGAAGGAAAAAGCTTTGAAGCTACAGTTACAGTTCCTGTATATCCTGTAATCGAAGTAAAAGATTATAAAGGTGTTGAAGTAGATAAAATTGATGCAGAGCTAAAAGAAGAAGAGCTAGAAGAAGAAATGATGAAGGCTCTTAAGCAACATGCTAGAATGGTAGAGGTTGATAGACCTTCTCAAGATGGAGATACAGTATTAATTGACTATAAAGGATTTGTTGGTGATGATCAGTTCCAAGGCGGAACTGCTGAAAAGCACCCTTTAAAATTAGGTTCTAACAGCTTTATACCTGGCTTTGAAGAGCAACTAGTAGGAGTTTCAGTTGGAGACGAAAAAGATGTTGTTGTAACTTTCCCTACTGAGTATCACTCAGAAGATTTAGCGGGAAAAGAAGCAGTTTTTAAGTGTACAGTTCACGAAATTAAGGAAGAACAGATTCCTGAACTAAATGATGAGTTTGCTAAAGATGTAAGCGAATTTGAAACTTTAGATGAGTATAAAGCTGACATGAAAGAGAAAATGCAAGAAAGCAAGAATGTCCAAGTTGATAGAAAAATGAAGGACACTATGCTTGAGAAAGTATATAATGCAAACGACATTGAAATTCCAGCTGTAATGATTGAAGATGAGCAAAATTCAATGATTCAAGAGTTTGAACAACAGTTAAGAACTCAAGGAATGGAATTAGAGCAGTATCTAGGATTTATGGGTCAAGAAATTGCAGATTTCAGAAAACAAATTGAAGATGATGCAAAAAGACGTGTAAAAACTAGAATGATAATTGTAGCAGTAGCTGAAGCAGAGGGCGTTGAAGTTACTCCTGATGAAGTTGAAACTGAAATTGCTAATATGGCTACAGCTTATGGCCTTGAAGCTGATAAGATCAAAGAGATGATAGGTGTTGAGAATCTTAAGTTTATCGAAAAGGACATTAAGATGAAGAAAGCTATCGATCTTATGTATGCTGCAGCAGTAATCAAATAAGAAAAGAGGAAAAATTAATGAATCTAATACCATATGTGGTTGAAGAAACAGGGAAGGGAGAAAGGTCTTACGACATTTTCTCCCGTCTCTTAAAAGACAGAATAATATTTATTGGTGGAGAAATAGATGAGAATACAGCAAATGTAGTAGTTGCACAATTGCTATTTTTAGAAGCAGAGGATCCAGAAAAGGATGTTTGTATTTATATAAATAGCCCGGGAGGATCTGTTACTGCTGGGATGGCAATTTATGATACTATGCAGTATATAAAGCCCGAAGTATCCACTATATGCGTAGGTCTAGCAGCTAGTATGGGGGCATTCTTGTTGTCTTCTGGAACTCCAGGAAAAAGATTTGCATTGCCAAATGCAGAGATTATGATACACCAACCTTTAGGTGGTGCTAGAGGGCAAGCAGAAGATATAAAGATTCATGCTGAATGGATAATTAAAACTAGAGAAAAGTTAAATAATATTTTAAGCAAAAATACTGGAAAATCCATAAAGACAATAGAAAAAGATACAGATAGAGATAATTTTATGTCTGCAGATCAAGGGGCGGCATATGGAATTATTGATAAAGTTATTAAGGAGAGAGTATAATGTCGGACAAGATTGATAATAAAGAGATAACTTGCTCCTTTTGTGGTAAAACACAGAGTCAAACAAAAAGACTAGTTGCAGGCCCAGATGTATATATCTGCGATGAATGCATTTTTCTTTGTCAAGATATAATTGATAGTGAATTAGAATTAATTGATGAAGAGGGTGACAGTTTTGATACTGATAAAGAACCTGTTTTACTTAAACCAGAAGAAATCAAAGAACTCTTAGATCAATATGTAATTGGTCAAGTTGATGCCAAGAAGACACTAGCAGTAGCGGTATATAATCACTATAAAAGAGTTATGGCGTTAGGAATGGGTCTTTCAAATGATATTGAAATTCAAAAAACTAATGTGGTGATGATAGGTGGAACAGGGTCAGGAAAAACACTTCTTGCTCAAACGCTTGCTAGAATTTTAGATGTTCCTTTTGCTATAGCAGACGCTACCGCATTAACTGAAGCTGGATATGTTGGAGAAGATGTTGAAAATATTCTCCTTAAGTTGTTACAAGCAGCAGATTTCGATGTGGAAAAAGCTCAAAAAGGAATAATATATGTGGATGAAATCGATAAGATAGCTAGAAGGTCAGATAATCCTTCAATAACAAGGGACGTTAGTGGGGAAGGTGTTCAGCAGGCATTATTGAAAATACTTGAAGGAACAGTTGCTAATGTACCTCCGCAAGGAGGAAGAAAGCATCCGCATCAAGAATTTATTCCTTTTGATACTACTGACGTAATGTTTATCTGTGGAGGAGCTTTTGACGGACTAGATAAGATTATCAAAAAGAGAATGGGTGAAAAAGTAATTGGATTTAATTCTGAAACTTCAGAGAGGCTAGCAAAAAATCAGCAAGAACATTTCTTGAAAAATATTGAGCCTGAAGATCTGCTTAAGTTTGGATTAATTCCTGAATTTATTGGAAGGCTTCCTGCAATTGTTACTCTTGAGGAACTCACTGAAGAGATGCTTATTGATATAATTACAAAACCGAAGAATGCTTTAATTAAACAATATGAGCAATTATTGCTGATGGACGGTGTTGAACTTATAATTGAGGAGGACGCCATTAAGGCTATAGCAAAGAAAGCAATTTCTAAAAAGACAGGTGCTAGAGGACTAAGGGGAATTTTCGAAGAGCTAATGAAGGATATTATGTATGAAGTTCCTTCAAGAACAGAAATTGTAAAATGTACAATTTCAAAGGAAACAGTTGAAGATAGCATACCTCCAGAGTATGTAGTAGAGACGAATCAAATAGAAAAAATAACTGAAAGCAAAGAAAAAACTGAAGAAAAATCAGCATAAAATAAGGCGACTTAGGTCGCCTTGTTTAAAATAAACCACAGTGGAGGATTCAATGGAAAAAGAAGAAAAGAATATAAGTAAATTTGTTACGGGCTTAATAGATGAAGAAGTGATGGAAGAAGGGCAGATATATGAATATTCTGAGCTAATAGATGAAGAAAAAATTGTGCCCCTTATACCTTTAAGGGGACAGTTGTTGTTTCCGAAAACTATTCTTCATTTTGATGTAGCAAGAACAAAATCAATAAAAGCAATTGAACATGCCATGAGTACTGACAAAAAGGTGTTCATTGCTGCTCAAAAGGATGAAAGTATAGAATTGCCAACAAAAGATGATTTTTACTATATCGGAACCATTGCAAATATAAAACAAATTTTAAAATTGCCTAATGGGGGCTTAAGAGTTTTAGTAGAAGGTGTACATCGAGGAGAAATTGTTGAGGTCGTAGCGGCTTCTCCTTTCTTTAAATGCAGATACGAAAAAATTCAAGTTGAGGAGATAATTGAAGGTAGTGTAGAAGAAGAGGCTGAAAGAAGAGCTATAATGGAGAGGCTTGATGCCTATTTAAAAATTGACACAGTTACAGCTAAGCAAGTCACAAAAGAAATTGAAGGTGTATATGAATTTGGACAATTGTTAGATATTATTCTAACGTATTTGCCAATTAATATTGAAGATAAACAAAGGTGCCTAGAAACTTTTGACGTTAAGAAAAGAAGTGAGAGTTTAATACGTATTATTACGGATGAAATAAATATAATGAACTTGAAGAATAAAGTTCTTGATGAGACTCAGCGTAGGATGCATAAGGCTCAAAAAGAGCATTATCTAAAAGAACAGATGAAAACTCTTCAAATTGAACTTGGAGATGATGAAGAGCCAGAGGATGATGTTGAGAACTGGTTAAAGAAACTAAAAAAACTAAAGCTTGCATCAAAGATAAATGATAAGCTAGAAAAAGAAATAAAAAGATTTTCTTTTATGAGCCAAGGCTCTGCGGAAGCTTCTGTAATAAGAACTTATATAGAAACAATTTTTGAGATGCCTTGGAAAAAAGAAACAAAAAATAAAATTTCGATAAATGAAGCAGAAGAAATACTTGACGAAGATCATTATGGTTTAGAAAAAGTTAAGGAAAGAGTACTTGAATATCTTTCAGTTGTAGAATTATCGAAGGAATTAAAAGGGCCAATACTTTGTTTAGTAGGGCCTCCAGGAACAGGAAAGACTTCAATCGCAAAGTCTATTGCAAGAGCTACATCTAGAGAATTTACTAGAATGTCATTAGGTGGAGTTAGGGATGAAGCTGAGATTAGAGGGCATAGAAGAACTTATGTTGGAGCAATGCCAGGGAGAATAATTAATGCAATGAAGGAATGCGATAGCAAAAATCCTCTTTTCCTATTTGATGAAATAGATAAACTTTCATCAGATATTAAAGGTGACCCTTCATCTGCTTTGCTTGAAGTGTTAGACCCTGAGCAAAACAAAGATTATATGGATCATTATTTAGAAGTTCCGTTTGACCTTTCTAAGGTAATGTTCATTGTTACAGCAAACACAACAGCTACAATACCAAGGCCTTTGCTAGATAGAATGGAAGTGATAGAGGTAAATGGCTACACAGAAATAGAAAAGGCAAATATTGCAAAAGACTATTTGATTCCGAAAAAAGTTAAGGAACATGGGCTAAAGGATGAAAATGTTAAGATTTCGGAAACTGCTCTTAAGGATATTATAAATTATTATACTAGAGAGTCTGGCGTTAGAAACTTAGAGAGAGAAATCGCAAATCTTTGCAGGAAGATAGCTAAGAAAACTTTGACTGAAAAAAAAGAGAAGTTTACTGTTACTTCTAAAAACATTGAATCCTATTTAGGCAAAAAGAAGTTTAAATATGATATTATTGAAGGCAAGAAAGAAGTTGGCGTTACAACTGGACTTGCATGGACTGCTGTCGGGGGAGATACTTTATTTATCGAAAGTGCGTTAATACCAGGAAAAGGCTC
Source organism: uncultured Oscillospiraceae bacterium (assembly GCA_964370075.1). GTDB lineage: Bacteria > Bacillota > Clostridia > Peptostreptococcales > Anaerovoracaceae > CAYJHC01. Next base: position 7,046 of record CAYJHC010000029.1, read on the forward strand.
ATTAATGCTTACTGGACAGATGGGAGATGTAATGAAAGAGTCTGCTAAAATTGCATTTAGTGTGATTAATTCTAAAGCTGAGGAATTAAAGGTGGATATAAGCAAAAACGCAAAGAATGATATTCATATACATATTCCGGAAGGAGCAATACCTAAAGATGGACCTTCTGCAGGTGTTACAATGTGCTTGTCAATGCTATCTACAATTAAAGGAAAAGAGGCTAGGCAGGATGTTGCTATGACAGGAGAAATAAATCTAAGAGGGCATATTTTGCCTGTTGGAGGGATAAGGGAGAAAGTTCTTGCTGCTCATAGAGCTGGAATCAGAAAGGTTCTGATTCCTATTAAAAATGAAAAAGATGTTGACGATGTGCCTCTTGTGGTTAGGAAGGAAATGAAATTTGTATTCCTGAACACCATAGAGGATGCCATTAAAGAAGTAATAGAAGGATAAGAAACGTGAAAGTTAAACAGGCTGATATTGTTGCAGTTGCAGCAAAACCTTACCAGTACCCCGATGAAGAACTAAAAGAAATTGCCTTTGCTGGAAGATCAAATGTAGGGAAATCTTCCTTGCTTAATCTACTTACAAATAGAAGAAAACTAGCTAAGGTTAGTGGAAGTCCAGGAAAAACTAGAACAATTAACTTTTATGAGATAAATGGCGAATTTAGAATAGTTGACCTTCCGGGATATGGGTACGCAAAAGTTTCAAAAGAGCTAAGCAGCACTTGGGGTAAGATGATTGAAACATATCTTAAGAAAAGAGAAAACCTGGTTAAAGTTGTACAGCTTGTGGATATAAGACATAAGCCATCAGTTCAAGATATTCAGATGTATGACTACTTAAGGCATTATGGATTAGATGGTTTAGTAGTAGCAACTAAAGCAGATAAGATACCGAAAAATCAGATGCAAAAGTATTTAAATGTAATAAGAAAAAGTTTGGAATTAGAGAAAGATGATGTTGTGATTCCTGTGTCAACATTAAATAGATCAGGCTACGAAGAATTACTTGAAGAGATGAAGAAAGTTTTAGAAGAAGCGGATTCTTATACCCCGCATAATCTATAAATTAAATTATTTTGGAGGGCTTATGTTCCATATTTTAGGATTTCAAGTTATTTTTAGAAGAATAAAAGCTATAAGATTTATGATGGTAGATAAAAATGTTCCCATTAGAAAAAAGCTAATAGTTGTTTTTGGCTTGGTGTATTTATTTAGCCCAATAGACCTGATTCCAATATTAATCTTTCCTATTGCTTTACTGGATGACATTATTCTTTGGACTTGTATATTACTATATTTAAAAGATACACTAGATTCTTACTGGATGGGAGATAAGGAAGAAGATTTTTCTCAGAAGTTTAAAAAGAATAAAATTGTCGATGATGTGGAATTTACCGTCGAAGATGAAGATAGAAAGGAATAATACCTATGGATGAAAGAGAAACAGTTGGAAAAATTCTAATTACACAAGAAGAAATATTTCAAAGGGCAAGAGAAATTGGTGCTGAAATTACCGAAAAGTATAAAGGTGAAGAAATAGTTTTTGTAGGTATTTTGAAAGGATCAGTATTTTGGATGAGTGATCTGGTTAAAAATACCAATGCAGATATTACCTTGGATTTTATGGCAGTAAGTAGCTATGGAAAAGAGAAGAAGACGACAGGTATAGTCAAAATTTTAAAAGATATTGATTCTGATGTTGAGGGGAAAAATGTAATAATTGTCGAAGATATTGTTGACTCTGGAATCACTCTTACATACTTGACAAATTACTTTAAAAATAAGTTGGCAAAGAAAGTTGAGATATGCACACTACTAGATAAACCTTCAGGAAGACGAGCGGAGATAGATGCTGATTATGTTGGATTTACAGTAGAAGACTTGTTTATAGTGGGTTATGGTCTTGATTTTAATCAAAAGTATAGGGAATTGCCATATATTAGTTACTTAGAATCATAAAAAATTAGAGTGATAATATAACAAATAAGCTAGGAAGAAAGCTAGTTGAAAAAAGTTAAGCCAATCGTTATAGTAGAGCTAACTTAAAGTCAATTGTGAAAATTCAGATAGAAACTGGATGCTGCATAGGAGGGATACATGAAAAAACTACTAATAATAATAGTGGTTGCAACATTGTTGGTTGGGCTATCAGCTTGTACTTCTGAACCGAATATATTTGAAGGAGGACAGATGTCCGTTGAAGTTCCTGAAACTTGGGCGGCAGGATATAATGAAGCTGCTAATGAGCTTAGATTAGAAGATACAGGAGAAGAAGGAACTGGTGCTACGATTAAGTTTCAGCTAATCGGAACTAATGTTACAGCAGAAACCGCGCCAGGTTTGTTTGAAGGGACTGTTAAAAATTTTGATTATGAAGAACTAGGTAATAAGGTTATTGGAGGAATTGAGCTTAGAGGGGTTGCTTTTACTTATAATGATGATAACTACATATTATATGGAGGAAGTGATTTTGAAGGTAAGCAACTGATGGTAACTGTTCTTAATTCTACTGAAGAAACAGATTACGAGTCTGTTTTAGGTAAGTTTGTATTAAAATAGATTTAATTGTGAAAATGTCCAAAGTTTATATGTTTTTTTTATTGGATAAATTGAAAAAAATATTATAAAAACCTTAAATATAATTGACTTGCCATATTCAAAATGATACAATAACTTTATTGAGTTGCTAAAAGCTTTACGCCGAAGGAGATAGAAATGAAAAATAAGACATCATCAATTCTAGTATTAAGCCTCCTCAACGTTATCATAGTCAAGGATAATGTTTAATTTGCGTTGCTTAAGCTTATAGTATCAGTATGACTGAATTCTAAACCTTTCGACAACGTGTCGGAAGGTTTTTTTTAAGTCTATTTATGAATATGTATGTTTGTGGAGGTGAATATGGAAGGAAGAATCAGAGAGTTTACGGGAGCTCAAATTGTTATTGAAGAAATAATTAGACAAGGAACTACTACAGTTTTTGGATATCCAGGTGGAGCTGTAATTCCTTTATATGACGCAATATATGAATATTATGGGAAAATTCAACATATATTAACTGCACATGAGCAAGGGGCATCACATGCGGCAGATGGATATGCTAGAACTAAAGGTGAAGTAGGTGTAGTAATTGCAACAAGTGGACCAGGAGCTACGAATTTAGTAACGGGAATTGCAAATGCTTACTTGGATAGTGTACCTTTAGTAGCAATAACAGGGAATGTACCCGTTCCATTGCTAGGAAAAGATAGTTTTCAAGAGGTAGACATAGTCGGTATTACTCAGCCTGTAGTTAAGCATAATTTTGTAATTAGGGATATTGCTGAACTGCCAAGAACTCTTAGAAAAGCATTTCATATTGCAAGAACCGGTAGAAAAGGACCTGTTCTTGTGGATATACCTAAAGATATTCAGGTAGACAAATTTGAATATGATCCTTCGGAAGAAATTGATTTATTTGAAAGAGAGAAGCCACTACCACAGTTTAATGAAGCTGATATGGCTAAGGCGATTGAAGTGATTAACAAGAGTGAGCGGCCATTTATTTATGCTGGTGGGGGGATACTTACTGCTGGCGTAGAAGAAGACTTATTAACTCTTTCTAAGAAAATAGATGGAGCTATTGGATTTAGTATGATGGGAATAACTGCTGTAGATTATAATTACCCATTAAACTTAGGCATGTGTGGGATGCATGGGAAATATGCTTCTAATATGGCTCAAGAAGAATGCGATGTTATGATTGCTATTGGTGTAAGGTTTTCAGATAGGGCAACCGGTGATGTGGGCCATTATGTAAAAAACAAGCATATTATACATTTAGATATTGATTTAGCAGAAATGGGGAAGAATATAGAAGCACAAACTAATGTATTAGGAGATATACGTGACAGCATTAAAGCTTTAATTGATGGTGTAGAAGAAAAGTCAAGAGAAGAGTGGACGACTTTAGTAAATAATTTTAAAGAAAAAGCAGTAAAACATACTAGGGGCGAATTTATACCTAGAGAAATAATCAAGACTGTTTCTAAATACATGGATGATGAAACAGTAGTTGCAACCGACGTTGGGCAACATCAAATGTGGACAGTTCAGCACTATGAATTTAGAAAACCAAGAACATTATTAACTTCAGGTGGATTAGGGACTATGGGGTTTGGCATGGGAGCTGCAATCGGTGGATGTATGGCAAGTGGCAAAAAAACAGTCTTATTTACTGGCGATGGAAGCTTTGGAATGAACTTGAACGAATTTGCTACTGCAGTTACAGAAAAACTTCCTTTAGTAATTATATTACTTAATAATAAAGTGCTTGGAATGGTTCGACAGTGGCAAGATATTTTTCAAGGAGGAAGATTTTCTTCTACTACAACCAATCGTAAAACCAATTTTGTTGCAGTAGCAGAGGCTTTTGGGGCAAAAGGTTATAAAGTAGAAAGTATTGATGAATTAGAGGAATTATTACAAACACTGAAAGTAGATGGACCAGTATTGATCGAATGTCCAATAGACAAAGGAGAGAAAGTATATCCTATGATTCCTCCAGGTGGAGCAGTTAAAGATATAATTTTAGAGTAATTAGGTTTATAATAGTTAAGGGAGAGCATTATGGTAAAGATAAAACTAGAGTTAATAGTGGAAAACCAATATGGGGTTTTGAATAGAATCACAGGACTTTACTCAAAAAGAGGGTTTAATATCGATAGTTTACATGTAGAACCAACAGAAAAACCTGAAATTTCTAAGATGATTATTGAGTCGGAAGCTAAGGAAAAAGACAAAGATAAAATAATCAGCCAACTAGATAAGCTTTTTGATGTTATAAGTGTAAAGCAAATCTAAAAAAAGTCAGGTCTAGAAAAAGTTTGTTAAGGCTATAATAATTATATAAAATGAAGAGGAGAAAAAAATGAGCAAAATGTTTTATGACAAGGATTGTAATCTGGATTTATTAAAAGGGAAAACTGTAGCGATAGTCGGGTATGGTTCTCAGGGCCATGCACACGCACAAAACCTAAGAGACAGCGGAGTTTCTGTTATTATAGGACTGTATGAAGGTTCAAAAAGTGCAGAAATTGCTAAAGCTGATGGGTTTGAAGTGCTGACTGTTGCAGATGCGACAAAGAAAGCTGACCTTGTAATGATGCTAGTAAATGACGAAAAAATGAAAAAAATCTATGAAGAAGGTGTAAGAGATAACCTAAAGGCGGATGCGACTTTAGCTTTTGCTCATGGATTTAATATTTTATACAACCAAATTGTTCCACCAACAAACTGTGATATAATCATGATTGCGCCTAAAGGTCCTGGACATACAGTAAGAAGTCAATACCAAGAAGGTAGGGGGGTTCCTTGCTTAGTTGCAGTTTATCAAGATGCATCAGGTGCTGCAAAAGAAACAGCTCTTGCCTATGCTTCAGGAGTAGGCGGTGGCAGAGGTGGAATTCTTGAGACTACTTTCAAAGAAGAAACGGAAACTGACCTATTTGGAGAGCAAGCTGTACTTTGTGGAGGAGTAACTGCGTTGATGAAGGCTGGGTTTGAGACTTTAATTGAAGCTGGATACCAACCTGAGAGTGCATACTTTGAGTGTGTTCATGAGATGAAGTTAATAATTGATATGGTTGTTGCTGGTGGTTTTGCAAACATGAGAAACTCAATAAGTGATACAGCAGAGTATGGTGACTATGTTGCAGGAGACAGAGTAATCACTAAAGAAAGCAAGCAAGCTATGAAAGACATTCTGTCTGAAATTCAAGATGGAACATTTGCGAAGGCTTGGATTGAAGAAAATGAAAAAGGAAGACCAATGTTTGCTCCAAGAAGAGAACTTGAGCAAAATCTACAGGTAGAAAAAGTAGGAAAAGTATTAAGAGAAAAAATGAGCTGGAGTAAGTAATTCTTTTTTAAAAAGAATTACTATTATGAAATAAAAAATCTTATGAATAATCTAAGTGCGGTATAAGCTGCCTTAGATTATTTGTAGGATATACCAAAATAAACCAGATAAAACTAAGAGAGAAATAAGGAAGATACATTTAAATACTATTGGTGGCGAATGATTATTAAGTCAGAATCAACAACTTGGCGGTAGATCAACTATATATGACGATATTGATTCGCTTTTAGAAGTATAAGCTTATTTTGTGAAGAGATAGAAAACCAAGATTAGTATTACAATCTATGTTTTGAAAAAAATAGATTGTAGAAAGTCTTAATATGAAAAGATGTAAAACTGAATACAAAGCTAAGTTGTGTAAAGCGCTTAGCTTTAACATAGATTATAGGATATAATAATTATGTCATTGTAATAAATAGAGTATTAATTACTTGAAAATGCTTAAAATCTAACGATTTATAAAGTAATATTCTGAAACAAGGAGGAAGTATGATGAATAGCAGAAAAATGGTAGAGGGAATTGAAAATGCGCCTAAAAGAGGGTTGCTTAAGTCTATGGGATATAATGATGAAGCCCTAAAAAGACCCCTAATAGGTATAGTAAACTCGTTTAATGAGGTAGTGCCTGGACATATTCATCTACAAACTGTAGCGAGAGCAGTAAAAGATGGAGTACTAATGAGTGGAGGAACTCCTATGGAGTTTAACACAATAGGAATTTGTGATGGATTGGCTATGGGACATGAAGGAATGAGATACTCTCTTTCATCTAGAGAATTAATAGCTGATACGGTGGAGAGTATGGTAAAAGCACATTGCTTTGATGCATTAGTTTTTATTCCTAACTGTGATAAAGTTGTTCCGGGAATGTTAATGGCAGCTGCAAGGTTAAACCTTCCTAGCATTTTTGTATCAGGGGGACCAATGTTGTCTTTAGATGGAAAAGATTTAAATAGTATATTTGAAGCTGTTGGAAGTTTAAAAGCAGGAAAGATTACAGAAGAAGAATTAGTTGAAGTAGAAGAAAGTGCCTGCCCAGGATGTGGCTCATGCTCAGGTATGTTTACAGCTAACTCAATGAACTGCTTAAGCGAAGCAATTGGTATGGCATTAAGAGGAAATGGAACAGTTCCTGCAGTATTTGCTGAAAGACTAAGACTTGCAAAAACAGCAGGAATGAAGGTTATGGAGCTATTAGAAAAAGATATTAGACCAAAAGATATTTTGACAGAGAAGGCTTTTGAAAATGCATTAACTGTTGATATGGCACTTGGATGTTCTACTAACTCTATACTTCATCTTCCGGCAATTGCAAATGAAGTTGGAATTAGAATACCGCTTCAAAGTGTTAATGAGATAAGTGAAAAAACTCCTAATTTATGTAGATTGGCGCCTGCAGGACCTTTCCATATCGAAGAACTTAATAAAGTTGGCGGAATATATGCGGTTATGAAGAAAATAGAGGATTTACTTCATAAGGATCTAATAACTGTAACTGGAAAAACAGTAGAGGAAAATTTGAAAAATGTGGTTTGTCCAGAAACTGAAATAATTAGAGAATACACGAAGACAGGAGGACTAGCTGTTCTTTTTGGAAATATAGCAAAGGATGGAGCAGTAGTAAAAAGAAGTGCAGTTAGACCAGAGATGTTAGACTTTGTTGGTACGGCAAAAGTGTACGAAAGTGAAGAAGATGCAATTAAAGGTATATTTGGTGGTGAAATTAAACCAGGAAATGTAGTTGTAATTAGATATGAAGGTCCTTCAGGAGGACCAGGAATGAGAGAAATGCTTTCTCCAACCTCTGCAATAGCGGGAATGGGATTAGACAGTCAAGTTGCACTTATTACAGATGGAAGATTTTCCGGTGCTACTAGAGGAGCTGCAATAGGCCATATCTCTCCAGAAGCAGCAGCAGGTGGTTTAATTGCATATGTAAAAGATGGAGATAAAATCCATATAGATATTAACAACTATTCAATTCAATTGTTAGTAGAGGAAAAAGAGTTAGAGGAAAGAAAAGCGCTGACTGAAATCAAAACAAATGATAATTTAACTGGTTACTTAAAAAGATATGCAAGATGCGTAACTTCAGCAGACAGAGGAGCAGTTGTTGAATAATTTTGAACTATTTATTAAAAATAATATACGCTAGAATTAGGAGGGAATTTTATGGGAATGACCATGACACAAAAAATATTAGCTGAGGCAGCAGGCCTAGAGCAGGTTAAGGCTGGGGAGCTAGTAATGGCAAACTTATCTATGGTGTTAGCAAATGACATTACTGCACCAGTGGCTATTAGAGAATTTGAAAAAGCAGGGCTAACTGAAGTGTTTAATAAAGAAAAGATATCTTTAGTAATGGACCACTTTACACCCAATAAGGACATACTAGCAGCAGAGCAGTGTAAAGTGTGCCGAGAGTTTGCAAAAAAACAAGGGATAGTTAATTTCTTTGATGTTGGAGATATGGGAATAGAACATGCTTTATTGCCTGAGAAGGGCCTCGTAAAAGCAGGAGATGTAATAATTGGTGCAGATTCACATACATGTACTTATGGTGCATTAGGAGCATTTTCTACAGGGGTAGGGTCAACTGATATGGCTGCAGGCATGGCAAGCGGAAAGGCTTGGTTTAAGATTCCTGAAGCTATAAAAGTGGAAATTAAAGGCGATTATGCTAATAAGTTTGTTACAGGAAAAGATATTATACTTCACCTAATTGGAACGATAGGGGTAGATGGTGCACTTTATCAATCTTTAGAGTTTACAGGTGAAGGAATAGCGAACCTTTCCATGGATGATAGATTTTGCATAGCGAATATGGCTATCGAAGCAGGAGCAAAAAATGGAATTTTTCCAGTAGATACAAAAACTAGAGAATATATGGATGAAAAAGGTTTAACTTACAAGGAATTTGAGGCAGATGAAGATGCTGAGTACACTCGAACAGTCGTAATTGACCTTTCAACTCTTGAACCTACAGTTTCATTCCCGCACTTACCAGAAAACACAAGAACTCCTGATCAGTTTGGTGATATTAAAATAGACCAAGTAGTTATTGGATCTTGTACTAATGGTAGACTTTCGGATATGAAAGAAGCCTATGAAGTTCTTAATGGGCAAAAGGTACACAAGGATGTTAGATGTATTATTATTCCTGCAACCCAAAAGATTTATTTAGAAGCAATGGAATTAGGATACTTTAAAGCATTTATAGAGGCAGGCGCTATTATCTCTACTCCAACTTGTGGGCCTTGTTTAGGAGGACACACGGGAATCCTAGCTGAAGGTGAAAGATGTGTAGCCACTACTAACAGAAACTTTGTAGGAAGAATGGGCCATGTAAAGTCTGAAGTTTACCTATCAAGTTCATATGTCGCTGCAAAAAGTGCTATTACTGGCAAATTAACCGACCCGAGAGTGTAAGGAGAGTGAAGAAGATGGAAAGAAAAGCCATAAAATTTGGAGATAATATAGATACTGATGTAATAATTCCTGCTAGATATCTAAATATTGCTGATTTAGAAGAACTAAAAAAGTACTGCATGATAGACATCGATGAAAGTTTTGTAGGAAGAGTTAAAGGTGGAGATGTAATGGTTGGAGGCAAAAACTTTGGCTGTGGCTCATCTAGAGAACATGCACCTGCAACTATTAAAGCAAATGGAATTTCTCTAGTTGTAGCAAAAACCTTTGCTAGAATATTTTATAGAAACTCAATTAATATTGGACTTGCAATAGTAGAATGTCCAGAGTTTGTAGATTCAGTTGAAGAAGGGGACACTGTAGAGTTTGACTTAAAAGCTGGAACTTTAAAAATAGTAAATAAAGACTTAGAATATAAAATTCAACCTTTCCCGACAGCTATTCAAAGCATAGTTGATAGTGGTGGATTGTTGTCTGCAATTAAGGAAGGAGCTATATAATGTATAAAATAGCAGTACTAAAAGGTGATGGCATTGGGCCAGAGGTTGCTACGGAAGCTGTGAAGGTTTTGGATGCTATTAGTAAGAAACACGGAATCAAATTTGAGTTTACTGAGGCCTTAATTGGTGGGTCTGCGTATGATGAGAGTGGGGATCCATTACCTCAAGAAACAGTTGAAATTTGTAAGGCTAGCGATGCTGTAATTCTAGGCGCTGTAGGAGGGCCTAAATGGGATGGACTTCCAGGTGATGTAAGGCCAGAAAAAGGCTTACTAAGAATTAGAAAAGAGTTAAACCTTTTTGCAAATATTAGACCAGCAGTACTATTTCAATCTTTGAAAGATGCGTGTCCTTTAAGAGGGGATGTTGCAGAAGCGGGAATTGATATTACAGTTGTAAGAGAACTTACAGGAGGAATATATTTTGGAGAAAGAGGTAGAAGGGATAAGAATGGAGAGGTGGAAGCCTATGATACCGATGCTTATTCTGTTTCTGAAGTAGAACGAATTGCTAAGATAGCCTATGAATTTGCAATGAAGAGAAAGAAAAATCTTATAAGTATAGATAAGGCTAATGTCTTGGAGAACTCGAGGCTTTGGAGAGAAGTAGTAGAAAAAATGGCTGATGACTATCCTCAGGTTACACAAACTAACATGCTTGTGGATAATGCAGCTATGCAGTTGGTAAAAAATCCTGCCCAGTTTGATGTAGTATTAGCTAATAATATGTTTGGGGATATTTTGTCTGACGAGGCAGCACAGATAACTGGATCTATTGGAATATTACCATCATCTTCAATGGGAGAAGGAACTTTTGGTCTTTATGAGCCAATTCATGGGTCTGCACCAGATATTGCAGGAAAAAATATTGCAAATCCTATTGCTAGTATACTTTCTGTTGCTATGCTGTTAAGAGACTCTTTAGGGGAGGTAGCAGCTGCTGAAAACATTGAAAGTGCTGTAGATAAGGTTCTAAATGATGGTTATAGAACTTTTGACTTGGATCAAGAAAAAGCTATAACCTGCTCAGAAATGGGCGATATAATATGCAAGTATATATAATTTTATACTTTGCTGAAACAAAATATTTGGAATATAGAGGGAGTTGAAACATTCCCTCTATGTTATTAAAGGTACAAAATGAATTATACTGAATTAGCTAGAAGAAGATTCTCTGAAGATAAATTTGCAACAGACAGAACAAAAATAAAAATAGATGAAGCAAATATTGATTACGCAAAATGTAGCCTAATAATAGAGGATTGCCATTTAAATGCGAATAAGACGTTAATGGGAGGGGCCATATTTACTTTGGCTGATTTTACATTTGCCATAGCATCAAATATTGGAGGGATAGATACGGTTTCATTAAATAGCCATATTGACTATATTAAACCTCCAAAAGGAAAAAAAGTAGTAGCTGAAACCCATTGCATAAAAAAAGGGAAGAAAATCTGTTTGTTTGAAGTAATTGTTAGAGATGAAGAGGAAAACCTAGTAGCAAAAGTGGTTACAACTGGATTTAGGGTTATAGAATAAAAAAAGGAAGTGCGATTTGTGTAAATTTGTTTATATTTAGCAAACTTAGGCGAATATGTAGGAGTTTTTTATTACATAGATAAAGTTGTTCTTGAAATCACAATATGAAATGTGGTAAACTATCTTAGAAGTCAATAAGGGGGTGGATGGGTGCTGGTGTGCCTTCCGGTCTTCAAAACTGGTACGAGGGGTTAATAGCCTCTTGGGTGAGTTCGATTCTCACACACTCCCGCCAATTTTTAAAGTAGGAACTGTATAGGCAGTTCTTTTTTTATAGAAAGATAAGTGGAATGGAGAAACTACTTTGAATTAGCAAAGATAGAGAGGCTATTGGCAATTCATATATGAGTAGAGGTATTATTATTATTATTTATATTAAAGCAAAGAATAAGAGTGAAAAGTTGATATATTAATTGTTAAAGAGTATAATAGAAACGATGAATTTGAGTATAGCCTATAGAAGGGGAGAAGAAATGGATAAGAATGCAATATTAAGAAATATTCCAAAAATCGATGAGGTGCTTCAAGATGAGCAACTTCTTAGCTTTTATGAAGACACTAGTAGAGAGATGATTCGGGAAGCTGCTAGGGAGACAATTGAAGAAATTAGAGCGGCTGTTCTTGATGGAAACGTTGAACCTTCTTGCATGGAAAAGACGAATGTAATTGAAGCTATTATGGAAAAGATTGAAGAGAAGAAAAAGAAAAGCTTAGTAAGAACAATTAATGCTACGGGAGTAGTTTTACATACTAATTTAGGTAGAGCCTTAATGTCTAAGTCTGTAGCAGAAGCTGTTGCAAATACAGCTATGTATTATTCGAACTTAGAGTATGATCTAGATAAAGGAGGAAGAGGATCTAGACATGACCATGTGGAAAAAATAATTACAAAAATTACTGGGGCAGAAGCTGCCATGGTTGTTAATAATAATGCTGCGGCAACTATGCTCTGTCTATCAGTAATGGGATCAGGAAAGGAAGTGGTAGTTTCTAGAGGTGAACTTGTAGAAATTGGAGGTTCTTTTAGAGTTCCTGACATTATGGAACAAAGTGGATGTATATTAAAAGAAATTGGGACTACAAATAAGACTAAAGTGGAAGATTATTGGAACGCGATTTCTGAGGAAACGGGTGCAATTCTAAAGGTTCATACAAGTAATTATAAAATATTGGGATTTACAGAGGAAGCAACTCTTGATGAATTAGTTGAACTTGGAAAAGAACATGAGCTTCCCGTAATTTATGATATGGGAAGTGGCTTAATGATAGACTTAAAAGGATATGGGGTAACGGAGCCAACGGTGAAAGAATGTCTTGATACAGGTATTGATATAATACTATTTAGTGGAGATAAACTGCTGGGAGGCCCTCAAGGGGGGATAATTGTTGGGAAAAAAGAATATATTGATAAGATGAAAAAACATCAATTGGCAAGGGTCATAAGAATGGACAAAATGTCTCTTGCTGCAATGGAATCAACATTTAGGGAGTATATTAGTGAAGAAACTGCAAAAAAAGAAATACCAACCTTAAGAATGTTGACATCCACATATGATGAATTAATAATAAGAGCAGGGGATTTAGCGAAGCAACTTTCTAAGGAAGTGGAAAATATGTCCTTTGAACCAGAAGAAACCTATGGACAGGTAGGTGGTGGATCTGCTCCAACGGTTCTATTAAAGGGGGCAGGAGTAGCAATTACCTCTGGAAAAATCAGCTCAGAAAAACTGGAGAGAAAGCTAAGAGAAAACTCTATTCCAATAATAACTAGAATCAGTAAAGATAAACTGTATATAGAAATGAGAACAGTAACTGAAGAAGAAGAGATTATAATTATAGAAGCTTTAAAGAAAATATAAATAATCCAAAGGATTATTTATTCGGCATTTTCGCATTGTAAGTACAGCAAGGCGAAAGCCATATCAACACTTTATATTAGACGAAGTCTAATATAAATAATCTTTAATAAACTTGAAATTGATTATTTATAAGGCTGTA
>CAYJHC010000030.1:0-20226 GCA_964370075.1 uncultured Oscillospiraceae bacterium
CCGCACCTTCCCATACTATATTATAAATAGTATCACAAGTATCTAAGTATCTCATCGCTTCTCTGGTTGCTGCACAAAATAGGCCTGGAGCTGATCCTGTTCCTACTAATGCTAACTTTCCAATTTCTCTAAATCTTGGGCCAAACTCTTCATATTGAATCTTGTAGTTTTCTACCCAGTCCGGGTGTAAAGAAGTAGTTCCTGCGTAATCTTGATAATGAGCTTTCACTTCTAAAGCTGCTTCTAGTACATTCTCCGTACAATCTAATGGAAGTCCATTAAGAATTAAATCCACTCCTTCTGCCGCCTTAATAATGCTTTCTCTGTCACGCGCATCTACAAAAGCTCCTTTTGCTTTTGTCAATTCTGCAACTAAACCATCCACTGCCTTTTGATCAAAATCGGCACAGACAATTTCACTTACATTTGGTTCTGCGTCTAGTTTTCTAGCTGCTGCTGATCCCTGAGCACCTACTCCTAAAACTAATACCTTTTTCATTATTTCACCTGACTTTCCTAAATCTTTTATAGGTATTAAATATAACTTTGCTTGATTATATCACTAGAATCTTTATGTTCCAATCCTTATTTGAATTTTCTGACATTTTGCGCAAATAAATAAACAGAAAACTAGAAAATAGTTATCTGTTTATTTAATGTCAATCTTTATTATTTATATAGAATAATATTACTATATAAAACCGTTCATCTATGATTAAATCAATATTACTTAATTATAGTTATGCACTCTTAGGAATTTAACTCTCAATATCCTAAAATATAAAGCTAAGTTCTTATTTCAAATTTGTTTTTGCAAGAAGGACAGGTAACTCTCACTTTTCCCTTTCCTACCGGAATCCTTATCTGCTGCTTACATTCAGGACAATGATAATAACAATACTGAATTGAAGATTTTGGGTTATTAGGTTTTTTCTTTGATTTTGGCTCGCTATAGGCCTCTTTATAATACTGACTCTGGCTATATGCAGAAGAACTATTATATTGGCTGTCATTGTTATAGCTTCCACCATTATAATTGTTTCTATGGCTTTTATTTCCTCTTCCTTTTCTTGAGAACTTATTCCAAACACTCAAAAACACCTGATTTTCTTTCTCTCTGCTATAGATATTCTTAGACAACATTCTGAATATCATCCAAACTAAAGCAACTTGGCCTAGAATCATTAATATCCAAGAGCCAAACACCCTCCCTATTATCTGTATAGCAAAAGAAAATATCATAAGGAAAAGGTTCAATTGATCTGTCCCTCTTCTTCCTTGAAAAAATCTTGCTAATTTATATTGAAAATCATTCATTTATTCTTCTCCTAATTCGTTTAATTATTTTATTTGCAGATTAAAGCTACCCTTACTACTAAAATCACGATCTTCCTGCTTTCATGTTTATCAAAGAAATGTCCGTTTTCTAAGGGAAGATTTTCTTTAGCGTGGTCTTTTCCACCATTTTCATATAGACTTATCCATTAAATTAATTTTACCATATTTAATACTACTATGCATATGGAAACTCTTTAATAATACATTTTAATTGTGATATAACTTTGTTTTTCATTTCACTATTTACTTAATTCGATTACGGTTTCTAGCAACACATTAGTCCCAAGGTAAATATCCTCTATTGATGTATATTCTAATGGTTGGTGGCTTAATCCATCAACACTAGGAACAAATATCATTCCTATATCTGTTAAATCTGCAAACATAGCACTATCATGTACAGCCCCACTATTCATTCTTATATACGGCTCTCCTGTTTTTTCTATTTTTTCTTCAATTACATTCGCAACTCTCGGTGCAATCATATAAGGCTTAGAGCTTCCTATTAGTCTATAACTAGATCTTAGTCCAATTGTCTCCTCCACTTCAGCAAGGGTTTTTTCAATTAGCCTAATACCCTTCTCTATGCCAGCAAAATCCACATCTCTAATATCTACCCTAAATGTAACTGAGCTAGGAATAATATTAGACATATTAGGCTTACAACTTATGGTTCCGACTGTAGCTACCGTAGCAGGGTTCACCTTTTCTTTTGCAATGCTATTGATTTCAAGTATTACTTTTGCTGCGCCTACCATCGGGTCATTCCTAAGTTCCATAGGTGTACCTCCTGCATGATTAGACACACCTTCTATAGTAACCTCCATAGTTACCATTCCTGCTATAGCCTCTACTACCCCTAATTTTTTATTCCTACTATCTAGAACCGCCCCCTGTTCTATATGCAATTCAATCATAGCATATATATCATCTTTTTTTATAACTGACTTTTCTAAATCATCTATATTTAACCCAAAACCTTTAACCAAATCATAGCAAGACTTCCCTTTAGCATTCTTTAATTTTTTCAGTTCTTCAAGATCCAATTTCCCAGTAATTGCCTTACTTCCCACCATTGTGTTATCAAAATTTGACCCTTCTTCTTCTGCAAAGAAAATAATCATAATACTTCTTTCCGGAATATATTGATTTTCATATAAGGTTGAGATTACTTCTAAGGCGCCAATAGCCCCTACAACACCGTCATATTTCCCTCCATTTTTAACAGAGTCTATATGAGATCCAATTAAAACAGGGGCCAACGATGTATTTTTCCCTTTATATAGTCCCCTTATATTTCCAATAGGGTCAGTTTCGCCTTTTATCCCAATTTCCTTTAGTATTTTTATTAAATAATCTCTAATAGCTTTATCTTCCTTTGAATAAGAAAATCTGCTTACCCCCTCCCCTGGAGTGGCTGTATGTGCAGCAAGATGCATAATTCTCTCTTCTAATCTGTTGATATTTGCATTCATTAGTATCTCCTTTTCCTTTAGTAATCATACTCTTAGTGGAATTTTTCAATTTGCCTTTCAACCTTTACTATTTTCAATCGAAACTTCAATAGTTTTCCCTTATAGTTTTATATCATTTAGAAATTACTATACTCCCATTTTATACACAGTAACAGTAATTGTCAAAATAGGCTTATTATATACTGTTTTACTCTATTCTCACCATTTTCTCTAATACTTCCTCTGTGCTCCACAAGAAATTATCTTCTCCAAGAATTGAAACTACACCAACTTGCCTAAAGTCTTCCATAACTCTATTTTGAACTCCTACAAAATAGAGTTCTATCTTCTTTTCTTTAGCCTTTTCACAAAACTCTGTTACCATATGAATTCCCGTAGAATCACAAGATGATAATCCTCTCAATGAAAGAATAAGCACATCCACATTATCGCTAGCTTTATCCAAAGCAATTTGAACAGAATTAGTACTTCCAAAAAAAAGAGCTCCCGTAATGTACACCACCCTTGCTCTCTCATAGGTATAATGATGCTTTATATTCCTCTTTTTTAACCGTTCTTCATCTATATCACTAACCGTAACCTCTATAGTATTAGATACTTTTACTGTAAACATAATAGCAGAGAAAGAAATACCCACTAGAATGGCTATTGATAAATCGAAAATCACAGTCGCTATTAAGGTAATAAAAAAACCTATGGTTGCCGCTACTAATTTAGATTTAAACAAATACTTAATTATATCCCAATCATTCATTTTAAATGCAGTTACAATTAAAACCCCTGCAAGAGCAGACATTGGAATCTTGGACATAACTGGAGCTAAAACAAACATAGATAGTAATAAAATTAAGGCATGGATGATCGAAGTTAAACGAGTTTGTTGTCCAGACTTAATGGCAACACTAGTCCTTGCAATAGCTGCAGTAGCAGGAATTCCTCCAAAGAAAGGAAGTATTATCGAGCCCAACCCCTGAGCCACTAGTTCCCTATCTCCTTTCAGGGGTTCTCCTTTCATTCTCCCTGCTGAAGTTCCACACAGTAGAGATTCAATCATTCCTAAGGCAGCTATGGATAGTGCAGGTGTTATTACGCCTAAAAGAGTATCGATTTCTACATTTTCAAAAGAAAGACGCTCATCTAAAATAAGAGCTTGAGGAATCTCTCCTACTAAAGGAACATTCCATTTGAGAAAAAAAGAGTTTATTAGTGTTACCAGGCTTATAGCCACAAGCGAAGAAGGTATTCTCTTTTGCCAATTTTTAGGCCAAAAAACCATCAACACTACCACAATTATTCCAAATACCAAAACTTTAGCATCTGGGTTGAAGCCGTATGTTTGATAAGATATAATTTTTTCTACTAAGTCATGCCCTGTAGAAGACGTTCCAAAGAAGTTATCTATTTGCCCTATTGCGATAATTACCGCTATCCCAGATGTAAACCCAGTAATTACAGGCATGGGTATTATTGATGCAATCCTACCTAATTTCAACAACCCTGCCAGAATTAAAATTCCTCCAGATATTAAAGTTGCAAGAAACATTCCCTGAAGCCCATATTGAGCTACTACCGAAATCAATATAGCCGACATTGCCCCTGTAGGTCCTGAGATTTGAAAAGAGGATCCAGATAACGCCCCAATAAAAATTCCTGCTATAACTGCAGTTATTAGCCCTGCAGCAGCCGTAGCCCCAGAGCTAACTCCAAAAGCTAAAGCAAGAGGTAGTGCAACAGCTGCAACAGTAGTTCCTGCCATCATGTCCGCTCTGAATTTAGATTTATTATATCCACTAAATTCAATCCTTAAATCATCCCTATACCCTCTTATCATGAATAAATCCTTTTCTCATCAAAATAAATCAATATAATATACCCTATTTCTATCTGCCTTGTGAAGTAAATTTGCAAGGCAGATAAGTAATATAATTGATATAAATTTTTAAACTTAAATTTAACTACTAATTATATTTTATTCCCGATTCACCACTTTATCAAGCTAAAATTTATATTTGCCACATTTGATTCTATACTTCTCACAAAAATGCTCTTTGCATCAATCACATAGACCATGCTGCACAGTTATATCTTTCCTACTATGTAGGTCACCTTAATCGTCTGCAAGCTGCGCATATTGAAAAAACGATCCCTTGGCTGGAATCGTTTTTTCTGATTTGTTATATTTAAATTTTAGAAAGGGCTTAATTAAGAGTTGAATTATTAACTCTTAATTAATACTATAACATCCAAACCGCAACAACATTTGATTCTTTTTAAAATTATCCTATTGTCGCTTATTTAAATATGCTAGCATTTTTCCTAAAGCTTTTTCTAACACTTCCAATTCTTCTTCTTCAAAGTCTCCAGTAATTTTTCCTACCATTCTTGCGCGTACATCATCATGCTTTTCTGCCACAATTTTTCCTTTAGATGTTAGCTTTACCTTAATAATTCTTTTATCGTCTTCATCCCTTACTTTTTCTACTAAATTTCTTTTTTCAAGTTTATTTATTGCTGTAGTTAGAGTGCTGATAGTAATCCTAAGGCGTTTTGCAATTTGTGTCATAGGAATAAAGCCTGATTCATTAATCGCTACTAAAGTACGAATTTCACTTTTAGATAACCGTTGTTTTGCAAGTCGAGAAATCCATATTTCTTCTTCTTTAATAGCTGCATCGAATAAAGGTGCGAGTATATTGTCAATACGTTTTACTCGTTCATCTCTATCCATTTGCTCCACCAATCATGAACATTATCTCACATTCACAAGCTAGCTTTTCTCCTTTGTAAGCTTTTGCTATTCCTGTTCCTGCCCTAGACTTCATTTTTTCAAGAATCACTTCCAAAGTAAGCTCATCTCCAGGAACAACCTTATCTCTAAATTTTGCATTCTTTATACTTCCAAAGTATGCAATTTTCCCTTTGTTCTCTTCCATAGACAATACAGCTACTGCCCCTAACTGAGCAAGCGCTTCAACAATTAATACGCCTGGCATAACTTTTTCTTGAGGGAAGTGCCCTTCAAAATAGTATTCTTCGGCTTTAACAAATTTTTTCCCTTTAATATTTTTCCCAATTTCCATCTCATCTACTTGGTCAATTAACAAAAATGGATCCCTATGGGGAATTATCTCTTTTATCTGCTCTTTATTTAATAACATATTTCCTCCTTTACCGAAAAGTTACAATCTCCACATTACCTAACTAAATCTGCTACTGTTACCTACTGTGAAGCTTAGTCTAACAATTGCTTGACACTTATAACCTCTAAGTAAAATATCTATCACTATGAAACCTTATCTCTACTCAATTCAAACATGCCTCATTTATAACAATATAATTCTATATTTTTTATTTTTCAAATTTCTTTAAAATTAATGTTCCATTATGTCCCCCAAAACCTAAGGAGTTTGAAAGAGTATACTTTACATCAACCTCTCTTCCTTTGTCTGGAACATAATCCAAATCTAATTCTGGATCAGGATTTTTTATTCCAACTGTAGGCGGGATAAATCCATCTTCAATTGCTTTTAAACAAAATGCTGTTTCAATGCTTCCTGCAGCCCCTAGCAAATGGCCTGTCATACTCTTGGTAGAACTCATAGGAACTTTTGTATCTGCACCAAAAATTGTCTTAACAGCCCTAGTTTCAAAAAGGTCATTGTATGGAGTCCCTGTTCCATGGGCATTTATATAGTCTATATCTTCTGGCATAATCCCTGCATCTTCAATAGCTTGCCTCATAGCTTCTGCAGCTCCATCCCCTTCTGGGGAAGGCGATGTTACATGATAGGCATCACACGTAGATCCATATCCAACTACTTCTCCCAAGATATTTGCTTTTCTCTCTATAGCATGCTCTAATTCTTCTAATACAAAGAAAGCTGCTCCCTCACCCATGATAAAACCTTCTCTATCTGCATCAAAAGGAATAGATGCTCTATCTGGATCAACGCTTTTACTCATTGCCGTCATATTTGCAAACCCTGCAAAACAAGTAGTTGAAAAAGGTGCTTCTGCAGAACCTGCCAAAATAACTTCAGCATAACCATCTTTAATATTCCTGTATGCCTCTCCAATGCTGTGAGTACCTGCTGCGCAAGCTGTTGATAGTCCTAAAGAACTTCCTTTAGCTCCGAACTCTATAGATAAATTTCCTGCCAAAATATTAGGAATTACCATTGGAACTAATAACGCAGAAACAAATCGAACTCCTTTATGAGAAGCTTTTGAAATCTCTTTCTCTAATGTTTCTATGCCTCCAATTCCTGTGCCTCCAATTACTCCAAATCTGAAAGGATCAACATTTTCCCCACTAACTATTCCACTTTGCTCCATAGCTCTTTTTGCAGCTACCAAACCAAACTGACAATGTTTGTCCAACCTTTTTGCTGCTCTTTTATCTGGGTATTCAAACCCTTTTACCTCTGCCCCCAGCTTTACCTTATGAGGCTCAACATCAAAATGTGTTATCTCTCTTATTCCATGAACCCCGTTTTTGGCATTTTCCCAAGCTGTTTCTATATCATTTCCAATTGGAGTTATTGCTCCTAATCCAGTAATTACTACTCTTCTACCCATCGTTACCACCTCTTAAATTATTGTTCCACCATCTATAGTAATAACTTGTCCTGTAATATATGAACCGTTTTCAGAAGCTAAAAATGTTGCAAGTTTTCCAACTTCTTCTGGCTTTCCAAATCTTCCAAGCATTACATTTCCTAATATTTTTTCTCTTTGGTCATCTGTCAATACATCTGTCATATCTGTTTCAATCATTCCTGGAGCTATGGCATTAACCGTAATACCTCTTTTACCTAGTTCTTTTGCATTTGACATGGTAAGTCCAATTATTCCGGCCTTTGAAGCACTATAATTTGCTTGTCCTGGATTCCCGCTAACCCCTGCAATGGATGAAAGATTAATTATTCGTCCTGCTCTTTGCTTCATCATAATCTTTGAAGCTTCTTTTGTAAAATAAAAAGGTCCAATCAAGTTAGAGTTTATTACATCAGTAAAGTCTTCATTTTTCATTTTGATTAGCAGTTTATCTCTGGTAATTCCCGCATTATTTACTAGAATATCAATTGTTCCAAATTCTTCTTTTACTTTTTCTATTACATCTACCGCTAAAGAAGGATCTGCTACATCACCTTTAAATAACAGACATTTCACACCTAAAGCCTCCACTTCCGCTTTAGTCTTAACTGCCTCTTCATCATTGCTTCTATAGCAAAGGGCTAAATTCGCACCCTCTTTTGCCATTTCTATTGCTATAGCTTTGCCTATGCCTCTAACTCCCCCTGTAATTATAGCTGCTTTTTCTTTTAGCATTTTCCTCCTCCAAATTCTACCAAAGCTTTTATTGTTTCTTCTAAACTTTGATGATCTTCAACATTTAAAGTTAGTATTTCTGGGTTTATCTTTCTAGTAAAAGAAGACAGTGTATTTCCTGGGCCTACTTCTATAATTACTTCAGCTCCTTTTCCAATCATACTATTTACTATCTCTTCCCAATAAACAGATTTCCTTATTTGCTCTGCCATTTTTTCTGCTAAATACACTGAAACATCTTCCCCATCAAATTCATCCAATATATCTGACCCAGTAATATTTGAATAGCATAAAGTCTTAGGGGCCTTCATCCTAGCATCTAATAAAAGTGGCAGCAGCCCTTCTGATGCAGGTTTCATCATTTCTGTATGAAAGGCCGTTCCTACAGATAATGTTACAGTCTTAACTCTATTACTCTTGGCTTCAGCCATAAATTCCTTTATTGCTTCTTTTTCGCCTGCCACTACTGTTTGCACTGGTGAATTAAAATTAGCAACTTGAAGAATTTTTTTACTTTTCATATTTTCAACAATTTCAATTATTTTATCTCTGTTTCCAAATGCAGCAGCCATTCCACCTATTGAATTTCCTTCTTCATCCATACCTGCTTCATGCATTAGTTCCCCCCTCTTAGAAACTATTTCATTACAAGTTTTTATGCAATCTATGGCACCCGCCGCTGTTAAAGCTGCATATTCTCCAAGGCTAAATCCTCCATAGGCAATTACCTCAAGTTTGTCTTTTAGAGATTTTTCTTTACTTATTTCGTTCATTAAGACCTCATAAGCTGCCATAGTTACTGTATACACAGAAGGTTGAGTAATTTGAGTTTCTCTTAGCACCTCTTTACTACTATTGAAGCACCATTCTTTGACTTGGTCTCCTGCTTGGTCAAATATTTCTCTTGCTTTTGGATAATTATCATAAAGATCTTTCCCCATCCCTTCATATTGAGCTCCTTGCCCTGCAAAAACTATTCCTATCTTCATTTCCCATCTCCTTAAGATTATAGGCAATTAATTCTATCTGCCATTATTTTCTTACACTCTACAACCATCTCTTCCATCATTTCTTTAGCTGGCTGTTCTTTTGTTACAAGTCCTGCAATTTGTCCTGACATTACTGAGCCAAAGTCCATATCACCATCAAATACAGCTGCAGACAATTTACCAATGCAAAGTTTTTCAATTTCTTCTATCGCAGCATTTTCTCTTTCTAGTTCAATAACCTGTCTACTTAGCTTGTTTTTAAGTACCCTTACTGGATGTCCAGTACTTCTTCCTGTTACAACAGTATCTGAATCTTTCGCACTTATTACTTTATCTTTGTAAGATTGAGCTATATCGCATTCTGTTGCTGCCAAGAACCTCGTTCCAATTTGAACACCTTTAGCACCTAGCATAAAGGCTGCCGCCATACCTCTACCATCTCCAATTCCGCCTGCTGCAATTACTGGTATACTCATAGCATCAACAACTTGAGGAACTAGCGCCATTGTACTTGCTTCACCAATATGCCCTCCTGCTTCTAGGCCTTCTGCTATTACCGCATCGGCTCCAGCTCTTTCTACCCTCTTTGCAATCGCTATTGCTGCTACTACTGGAATTACAATAATCCCATTTTCTTTTAGCTTAGGGATATATTTTCCAGGGTTGCCTGCTCCCGTAGTAACTACAGGAACCTTTTCCTCACAAACTAAATTTATCACCTCTTCTGCGTTTGGATCCATCAGCATTATATTTACACCAAAAGGCTTATCTGTAATTTCTCTTACTTTCTTTATCTCTTCCCTTACCCAATCAGCGGACATTCCGCCTGCTGCAATAATTCCAAGTCCTCCTCCTGCGCTTACTGCACCCGCAATTGAGCTTGTTGCAATTTTTGCCATTGCTCCTTGTATAATTGGGTACTTAATATTTAATAGTTCACAAATATTCTTCATTTTCGCCTCCTATAGCTCAATAATTGCAGCGGCTGCACTTAAGCCTCCGCCAAAACCAACTAATAAAATCTTATCCCCCTTCTTGGTCTTACCTGATCTTAATAGTTCATCAAGAGCCATTGGTATTGTGGCAGAAGACACATTTCCTGTTTCTTGAATATTAATTTGAAATTTTTCTAATGGCTGCTTTAATTTTGTTGCAATTCCCTTGATTATTCTTAAGTTCGCTTGATGAGGAACAAAATAAGCTATATCGTCTGCTGTGAGCCCTGTTTTATCGAATACCTCTTCAATAACCTCATTTACTGCTGTTACTGCAAACCTAAACACTTTGGTTCCTCTCATATCAAGATACTGCGGGTTTTGATCGTCTTCTGAAAAAGGTATGTCTCTATACTCTGTACCACAGGTTAACACACCTTCCACATCATCGTAATTCTTTACAAAAGCGCCTAGAACCCCATTAGCATTTTCATCATATTCTAATAGAACTGCTCCAGCCCCATCTCCAAAAAGAATACAGGTATTTCTATCTTCATAGTTCGTAATTCTACTTAGTCTCTCTGATCCTATTAAAAGAGTCCTTTTGATTTTGTCCTTTTCTCTTCTTTCTTTCATGGAAGCTTCCATAAGAGTACTTACTATCCAAGTCCCATAAACAAATCCACTACAAGCGGCATTAACATCAAATGTTCTAGCATTATTAAGTCCCATTCTTTTTTTAATTATGCTAGCCATATATGGAGTAACTTCATCTGGTGTTACCGTAGTTATAACCACCATGTCAATCGTATCTCTATCTATCCCTTCTAAAGCTTTCTCCGCAGCTTTTACTGCCAAGTCTGCTGATTTTTCCCAAGTTGCTATATGTCTTCTCTCTATTCCTGTTCTATCTATAATCCATTCGTTATTTGTCTCTACCATCTTTTCCAAATCTTCATTCGAAAGAATCATTGGTGGTAAATACATCCCCGAGTTTATAATTTTAACTCCCAATTAGTACCTCTTTTCTTTTAGCTTTTCGCTTCTTTTAGTATAAGTATACCCTGGCTAATCTTATTTTTACAATTGTATAGTAATAAAGGGAGCATTAGAGCTCCCTTTTTTATTAGTTAATTATTTATACTTTGCTCTCAACATATGCTATGATATCGCCGATATTGTCAAACTTCTCAGCATCTTCATCAGCTATTTCAATGTCAAATTCTTCTTCCATAGCCATAATGATTTCAACTGCTGCTAGTGAATCTGCTTTAAGGTCTTTCATCAAGCTTGTCTCGTTTGTAATTTCACTTGCCTCTACTCCTAGATTTTCTGCAATAATGTCTTTTACTTTTTCTGCAACCATTTTTTTCTCCTTTTCAATTTTCATATAATTATGTTTAACCTTCTAAGTAAATAGTTTGTCTATCAAACTATTTAACAGTATATACGAAATTACTTTGATTGTCAAACATTTTTTTATTTTGAAAAGTCTCTTTTTTGATTATCCTTGCCACCTCTAGGTATTTCTCTCTATTTTAGCGAATCTTTGTAATTTAATTATCTTTATTCACAATTACTATTTATTAATAGTTTCTAAAATTTTCCGGATTCATTCTATCCTCTTCATCACATTCTCGCTCTTCTTTATTAAATAGCCAAGCTGAAAATATCGCTGTAAATGGTACAGAAAGCAGAATTCCCATACTACCTACTACTGATTGAACAACTTGTTCAACTATTACTTCCAAGCTAAATAAAAAATTTACGTCTTTTGTGTTAACCATGAACAGTATTACCATGGCCAATGATCCTCCCATATATGCTAAGATCAAAGTATTTGTCATGGTTCCAATTGCATCTCTTCCTATATTCATGCCAGACTTTACTAATTTTAAGAAAGTCCTATCTTTCATATGCTCTCCCAACTCCTTCATTGCTGAAGCAATAGACATTGCAACGTCCATTATAGCACCCATAGACCCTAACACTATTCCTGACCAAACTAAAGCTACTAAGTTTAATGAATCCCCACTTTCTGTCTTTAGATTAACATAAGTCTCATCAATATATCCTGTCATCTTTAATATGTCATTCATATAATAAGCTACAATAGCTGCAATAACCACACCTACAATATTCCCTAATATAGCACTCAATGTTTTCTTGTTAACACCTCCAATTACAAGTAAACTCATCAATATAATATACAAGCCTATAATTGATGTAGCTAAATAAATATTCACTCCTGCTACTATAGCCGGAATATACACTGAAAATACGGCTAAGCATATTAATCCTAAAGATACTATAGTGGTGATTCCTTGCTTCCTTCCAATAATGATGAGAAGAACTAAAAATATTCCTACCAATGCCATCAGTGTATTTACTCTATCATATCCAGAAAAAGCCCAAGACATCTCGCCATCTTCACCAATTTGAACTTGTGCGAGAAGCACTTTGTCACCTTCTTCAACAGGGAGTTCTTGCATTGCATACATACTGTCCATAGTCTGAACCGATTCAACCACTTCTCCTTTTGACTCTCCCCCTTTCAATTCAGCCAAAAAACTAATGGTTTTGACTTCTGTTGAATAATCATCTGTATGTTGAATCCTTTCTTCATTCACATGCTCTATTGATATAACTTCTGCCTTTTCCATATGCACACCATCCGACTCTGTCGAATAAGAGTCAAATGCTGTAGCTGCAATAAATATTGAAATTAATGAAATAAGTACGATTAGCAATGTAACTATTAAGTCTTTTCTATTCATTTTTTCTCTGTAATTGTTTAAACTCAATTTTTCCTCCTCCTATTAAAAATACCCTATTTGACTTCCTGTCACTGATTACAATAATGAAATTCTTTTAACCAAAGCCTCTCTATTTTCAAACTATTTAAGACTTTTTATTCTATATTTTATTTCTTTAATGTATGTATCTTTGATTTTAAAATGTGATTAATTTTACTTCTTTCTTACCACTTATTTAGTATATCATATTAGCATCTTTTGACAAAATTTTGAAAAGCCACATACCTTTTGGTATGTGGCTTTTTTATTCTTGTTGTTTTGTTAAATTAACTATTTAAATTTTAGCTAGCTTTTCAGATTCTTTTTATCTTTTGCAAATAACCCAAGCCCTACAACGAATAAGGCAATACCACCATAACGTAGTATATCAATCATCAACCAATAGTCTGCCAAGAATCCTGTATTTCCACTTTCTTCGGCGTAATACTCAACTCCCCAACTTGCTTCCCACCAAACTAATACGAAAGAACCTACGAAAGCAAGTAAGCCTCCCAAGAATAGTGTCATTCCTACTCTTGCCACATCTCCAGGAGCAAGTTTAGTATTAGGATCTATCGGGTACTTTTCAGGTTCATTTACTGTCAAGCCACCGAATCTTCTCTTAAATATCACATAGAATAAACAAGCAGTAAGTAGTCCTACTATACCCATCAATAAATAATCAGTTCCGTTAACCATTATGGCCGCTATAGAAATAACAAACGGGAATGAAGTAAAGAAGTATAGACCTAGTTTCCCACCTGGCATATAAAAAATACCTTGCTCTTTTCTCTCCTCTACAGGATACATTCTTCTTAGCTTATGCACAATAACAGGAAGAATAATGTACATTCCTAATATGAATACTACTTCCATTTTTACTATTGCCTCAAATGGGAATTGGCAAAGAATTGCTGTAACAATTGAAAGAGAAAGCACTCCTATATATGGAATTTTTCTTTTTTTACTCAGCTTAGTCATAAATTTAGGGAACAAATTATCATCTGCAAATACAAAGAATCCTCTAGATCCTGAGGCAATATATGTATTAAATATTGCACACTGCCCCATTATTGCAATAACAAGGAACGCATATCCCCAAGCTGGCCCTAAGTATGTAGTTAAAACTGATGAATAGCCAATATCTTGTGGCGAAGACGCTTCTGTTGTCCAAAATTCCCAGTTCCCTTCTCCCATAGAACCAAGGCCTGCAAGTGTAGGAAGTACATAAGTAAGTGCAATTAGTGGCATTGCTATTAACAACCCTCTTGGAACTACTTTACTAGCATTCTCCACCTCTCCGGATATTACAGAAACAGCTTCATATCCACAATACATCCAAATCGTAAGTGCAAGAATTCCACCTATAGCTTCTTGATAAGAAACTCCAGTCGCTACTATTGGTTCCATTGGATTTGCATTCCAATTTAGGAATCCAACAATTGCCACTAATCCAAATGCTAGCATTACTGCTATTGCAAGAAATGCGTTTACGGATGCTACTTCTTTTAGGCCTAATAAATTAAGAACTGTAAAAATTGCAATCATGCCCATCTTAGCAGCGAATTCTCCTGCTGTGGACATAGGTATATACTGGCTTGCATAGCCTACTGCAAGTACAACGTAAACACTGTTTGTAATATAAACTGTCATTGTGTTCCACCAACCAGCTGAGAAACCCCAGAATTCACCAAAGGCTTCTTTACCCCATGCATAAATTCCACCTTCTCTTGGAAGAACTGCTCCGCACTCTGCGAACATGTTAGATATAGGCCACGCCCATATAATTGGGAATATCATCAAGAATAACAAGGTTAATCCAGGACCACCACTTGGAACCATTTCTTCAACTCCAAATGCTCCGGCGCAAACCATTGAAAATACTAGAAAGGCTATTCCCCATGAAGATATTTTTCGTTTCCTTAAACCTTCAACACCATTAATTTGATCGCTCATGTTTGCCTCCTTTAATAATAACAACAAAAATAACTATAATTCGTGTGAATTGTCACACTCTTATGGAGAGTTTAGCACAAGCTCTTGACAGTTTCAACACAAAATGTATTTTATTGGTATTTATACATGTATTTTCTTTGTACTTCGTATACGAAGAAAGGTAAAGCGCAAAGTCATCCAAAATTATACCAAAATAGTTATTTTTTGTTGAATTGGTCAAAAAAATAACAAACCTTGTCAAATTTTATATTAATATGACAAGATTTGAAATTTCTCAATAAATCGAAGTAACATTCCTACCCCAATAATTTATACTCATTTAATTATTTCCAAAAACATCCTCTGTATATCTAGAAAGAAACTGCTTTGTCCTTTCTTCCTTAGGGCTATCTATTAATTCTTTTGCCTTTCCTTCTTCTACAACAATGCCGCCATCCATAAATAGTATTCTATCTGCAACCTCTCTTGCAAAACTTATTTCATGAGTAACGATTATCATTGTAGTTTTTTGTTCAGCCAAACTTTTTATTACTCTCAGAACTTCTCCTGTAAGCTCTGGATCTAAGGCTGAAGTTGGCTCATCAAAGCAAAGAATATCAGGTTTTACTGCTAATGCTCTAGCTATTGCAACCCTTTGCTGTTGTCCCCCAGATAACTGGTGGGGATAAAGATTCATCTTATCTTCTAACCCCATATTTATAAGTAAACTCTTTGCATTTTCAACAATTTCTTTAGGAGTTGCACTATAATCACTATTTTTGTCCTTAGCTAACAATTCACAAGCAAGTGTAACATTTTTCAATGCTGTATATTGAGGAAACAAATGAAAAGCTTGAAATACTAATCCAAAATGAAGGTGATTTCGTCGTTTTTCACTACTTGTCATCACCTCTTTTTTAGATGCATCTAATAATAATTTACCATTTACGTAAATTTCGCCACCATCTGGGTTTTCTAAAAAATTCAAACATCTTAGTAATGTAGTCTTTCCACTTCCTGACGACCCTAATATAGCTAAAGTTTCTCCTTTTTCAAGAGAAAAACTAATATCCTTTAAAACCTTTGTTTCATCAAAGCTTTTATTTATATTTTTCACATCTAGTACTGCCATTTTTACTTGAATGATATATTTACTTAAATATATCATTACTCTCCTTTCCCTTGAGCATTCTACAAAACCGACCCAAATGATTAAATATCATTAAGAGAAGGTCCTTTTATTTTTGAATACAAAACCATTATATTACAACACAATTCTGCTTTTTAGTTCACTTATCTCCCTACAAGTATCGAAACCACCGCATCAAGCTTAATTATTATAGCATTTTAAATTTTAGCTACAATACTCTCCTTTATTATCCATAGCTGATACTAAATTTACACCTTAAAATATTCTAGTTTTCGTTCTAGGTACCCAAATAGTAATGTGAGCACACCACAGAAAGCTAAAAAGAAAAAGGCTGTTGAGAACAAAGGCCAAATTAATCCCATTGTAGCAAATTCTCTCGCCATCATGATAATTTCTTTATTTGCAATAATATTTGCAAGGGCAGTGTCTTTTATCAATGTCATAAATTCGTTTCCTGTTGGCGGTAGAATTCTCTTTATTACCTGCATCAAAGTAATTTTAAAGAAAATTTGTCTTCTAGTCATTCCTAAAACTAAGCCTGCTTCCCTTTGACCTTTTGCTATCGACTCTATCCCACCTCGATATATTTCAGAAAAATAGCAAGCATAATTAATTGCAAAGGCTACATACGCAGCTGTCATTCTACCACCAGGTAATGCTGCCCAAGGATTATCAAATCCAAGAAGTCCTGGCCCATAAAAAATAACTACTAATTGCAGCATCAAAGGTGTTCCCCTAATTATCCAAATAAAAGTTCTTGTAATTACCCTTATTGGTTTGAATTCTCTAATTCCACTTCCTATACGAAGTCTATGAAATGGCCTCCACTTACTCATTGATCCAAAAGTTACCAATAAACCTAGGGGCAAAGCAAAAATCAACGTAACAAAAAATAATTGTACGTTCAATATAAAGGCTTCTCCTAATTTTTCAATAATGACAGATGTTTCCACTTTGTCCTCCACATTCTTGCTCTTTCAATGCAAAAGCAGAGACCATTAGTCACTGCTCTGCATTTGCTTGTATTTATTTTTATTTTTTATTTCTCAAACTATGTTTAATGTTCACTCAAATTATTCTTCTAATAAGTTTAACCCGTATTTTTCAGCGATTGCTTGTAACTGTCCATCTTCCAATAGCTCAGCTATTGCGTCATTAACCATTGGAGTTATGTCCGAACCTTTTCTGAATGCAATTCCATATTCTTCAACAGAAAGTTCAACTCCCTCAACTATCATTAGGTCTTCATAGTCAGTTCCTTCTCCAACCATGCTCTTTGCCAACACATAGTCAAGGACTACAACATCCGAAACTCCAGATTTTACTTCCAAAAGTCCATCTGTTTGCTTAGCAACACCTACATATTCAGACTCTGCAAACTCTTCAGTTGACTGCACAGCATCTTCACCAGCTGACCCTAATTCTGCTGTTACCTTTAAGCCTTTAGCATCTTCTAGGCTTTCTATTCCACTATCTTTTTTAACAATCATTACTTGCATGTTTTTTACATAAGGTGTGGTTATTGAGGTAGCTTCTTCAAGTTCTGGAGTAATTGTCATTCCGTTCCAAATACAGTCAATTTCTTTAGACTCAAGAGCAACTGTCTTTGTATCCCATGCAATTTCAATAAATTCCGCTTCCACTCCTAGTTTTTCACAAACTAATTCAGCAAACTCAGTATCAAACCCTACAAATTCACCATTTTCATCAGTATAGTTCATTGGTTCATACACAGTATATCCAATTTTCAATACCCCATTCTCTTTTACATAGTCATAGTCCGAACTTTCTTCAGATGAACCGCATCCTGCTAACGCAAAAGTTAATGTAAGTACCATTATAATTCCTAAAATCTTTTTCATATCTTCCTCCTGCAATTTAATTTTAAACACAGGATTAGTTTATCACACTAAAGCACTAATGTAAATATATATTTGATAAATTCCTTTTGCAATGCTATAATTTAATGATGTTGTTACATTATTAGAGGGAGAAACTATGTTTACAATTAAAATTATATTTGGAAAGCTAATCTTATTATTTATATCTCTAGCAAATATGTTTACTGGAAAAGAGCGGGGTACCAATCTACCTGGAAAACTCGTACTAAAGTTAGACAAAAATTTTCCAAGAAAATTTAGAGACATTGACTATAGTAAAGTTTTTTTTGTTACTGGTACAAATGGGAAGTCTTCTACAGTAAACTTGTTAGTGCACGGCCTTCGGAGTGGAGGTTATAAAGTCATCTCAAATTTAGAAGGAGCTAATTTAACTTCCGGAATAACTACCGCCCTTTTAAGGGCCAGCAACTTTTCTGGCAAGCTAAATGCTGACTACTTTGTTTTTGAAACCGATGAACGATATTTAAAAAGCATTCATTCTCACATACCCGCACAGAACCTTATTATTACTAATATACAAAAGGATCAAGTACAAAGAAACGGAGATACTGATTTTATTGTAAGAAAAATTCAAAGTGTTATTAAAGAAGATATGACCCTATATTTAAATAATGACGAGCCAAGAACAAAATCAATGGAAAAACTAGCTAGCAAAGTAGTATATTTTGGGCTAAACAAGAATGAAAAAAGCTTCGTTAAAGAGGGATTTCTAGACGTAACTATGCCCTGCCCTATTTGTTCTTCTAAGCTAGATTTTAAATATTATAACTTAGATAATATAGGCAAGTATATTTGTAATTCTTGTGGATTTTCTCCTTGCCGAACAGATAATATTATTGAAAAAATAGATTTAACAAAAAAAGAGTTTACTATGTATGGCAAAAATTTTCCAATGCCTTACTTAGAAACCTTTATGTTATACAATTACTCTTTAACCGTTACTATTTTAAAACATATTGGAATTCCTACAGAAAAAATCGCCTTAGGACTGTCTACCTTTGTCAATCAAAAAGGCAGAACCGAAACTTTCTACTATAAAGGTAAAGAAATACATTATTTACGAATAAAACAAGAAAACCCCGAGACACTGCAATCTGCTTTCGATGTTGTTTCTTCTGATAAAAGAAAAAAAGTCTTCATTCTAGGTCTTATGGCTGTTGTAGATATAATACCAAACTATACAAATACCTTTTATTCTTATGACTGTAACATTCAGAACCTTCTCAATTCTAATGTAGAAAAGATAATTTGCTTCGGAAAACCTATTGCATATGATGCTGCCAACAGGTTTATTTACGAGGGAGCCGAAGACAAGGTCAAGGTACTATATACTGATGAGGCTGAAGAAATATTTGAAGAACTTAACAAATACGAATCTGATCAGGTATACCTCGTAACTTGGATAAAAACCTTTTTTGAAATGAAAGAATTTATAAAAAAAGCAGAAAATAAATAAGCAACAGCTCACCTCTAATATTTGAGAAAGGACTTTTCTATGACAAAACAAATTAATCTGACGTATTTATATCCAGACATATGCAATCTACACGGAGACCGTGGTAACGTTTGGGCTTTTGAAAGAGTTGCAAAACAATTAGGTTTAAACTTAAAAATAAATAGAGTGGACCAGTTTAATTCACCTATAGACTTTGAAAAATCAGATATCCTACTTATTTCACCAGGAGAAATCACACATCTTATTGCTGTACTTAAGGAACTCAATTTACAAAAGGGTGAACTCACAAATTATATAGAAAACAACAGATATTTCATCACTATAGGTACTACAGGCGCAATTTTTACAAAAGAGATCGTTAGAACTGATGGAAATGTACTCAAAGGACTCGGAATAATCAACGGCACATGCACGGAGCTTGCCCAACCCTTGGGGGATGATATTATTTTCTCTTGTAATATTAACGAAAAGAATCATAAGGCCTGTGGCTCCCAAATTCAAATGGTTGACATAGAACTAAATGACAATAATTTTTTTGCAAATGTTATATATGGCTATGGTAATAACAAAAGAAAAGTAGACGGCTACAAAAAAAATAATTTTATTTTCACAAATTGCCTAGGGCCTATTTTCACTAAAAATCCTTGGTTAGTAGAAACCATACTAAGAGATATTGCAAAAAAGAAAAACATCCCCATTAGTCAAAACATAACCTGCGATTTTTCTTCTGAAAGAATCTCCTACATTGAAATAGAAAAATACAATTTAAACAAAGAACTTCCAGTCAAATAAATCAAAATTTTTCTTACCCCGTCAGTAGAGTTTGGTGATTACAGAACATATGTAAAAATCTAAAATATAAAATTCCTTCTATGGCCAAATAATGCCCTAGGAGGAATTTTGCTATAACAAATAAAAAAG
>CAYJHC010000031.1:0-19820 GCA_964370075.1 uncultured Oscillospiraceae bacterium
GCGGGCAAAAAGAGCTATGCGAGTCTATTGCTGGCCTTGTTCCTGCTGCAAAAGGCAGGATATTTTTTGAAAATGAAAATATTCTAGGTAAGTCGCCAAGAGATATAATAAAACTAGGAATAAGAATGGGCTTTATTCCTGAAGATAGGCTAGGCATGGGTTTGATTGGGACTATGGATATTGTGCATAACCTAATACTGAAAGATTATCAGAATCAAAAAGGTGTTTTTCTGAAAAGAGAGGAATGTACTAAAAAAGCGGAACATATTGTTGAATACTTAGACATAAAAACTCCAAGCATTTATGCTTCGGTAAAGCAGTTGTCGGGAGGAAATATTCAAAAAGTTCTACTAGGTAGAGAGATAGATGCAAACCCTAAGGTATTAATTACGGCTTATCCTGTAAGAGGTTTGGATGTAGGAGCATCATATAAGATATATGACCTACTCAATGAGCAGAAGAAGAAAGGCGTTGCAGTAATTTTCGTAGGAGAAGATTTAGACGTGCTTATGGAACTTTGCGACAAGATAATGGTTTTATGCGATGGAAATGTTACGGGCATTGTTGACCCTCGAGAGGTTTCTAAAGAGGATATTGGCCTTCTTATGTCAGGTGGGCAGTTAGGGGGGAAAAATGCTTAGAATAGTTAAAAATGATGGGCTGAACAAGAAACAGAGAATAAGGATACAAATAGTAGCTATTTTAGTTGCATTCGTAATCACTGGAATATTCATACTATTAATGGGATATAATCCTATTGAATTTTTTTCTAAGATGATCTATGGAGCTATTGGGGAAGGTAGCAAGATTCTGCAAACATTCGAGAGAGCAATTCCTTTGATTATCACGTCTATGGGAATCCTTGTAGCATTCAAAATGAAATTTTGGAATATAGGTGGTGAAGGACAAATAATGATGGGAGCTTTGGGAGCTACATTTGTAGCTTTAAATGTCAGCCCAGAAATGCCTGCAATTATAGTTCTTCCCCTAATGATAATTGCTGGTATGGTTAGTGGTGGGATTTGGGCATTAATTCCGGCATTCTTCAAGGTGAGGTTTGGAACAAACGAAACTATATTTACCTTAATGTTAAATTATATAGCTATAAATTTTGTTACCTACTTACAATTTGGGCCCTGGAGAGATCCGGAAGGTAATGGGTTCCCTGTAATACCAAAGTTTAATGAAAATGGAATATTACCAGAGATTTTCGGGCTCCACGCAGGAATTTTTTTGGCAATAGTAGCAGTTATATTAGTATATGTTTTTATTAACAATACTAAAAAAGGTTATGAGATATCTGTAGTTGGAGAAAGTATTGAAACTGCAAGGTATGCAGGAATTAACATAAAAGGCGTAACAATTACGGCTATGATGATATCTGGCGGCCTTTGCGGACTGGCGGGTATGGTTCAAGCTTCTGCAATTGAAAACTCACTATCTGCTGGATTATCTGCTGGAATAGGATTTACAGCTATTATTACTGCATGGATAGGAAAGCTTAACCCTCCTGTAGTTGCAATAGTATGTGTATTATTTGCAATGTTAACTCAGGGAGGCTCTTATGTAGAGATTTCAATGTCAGTACCTGCAGCAGTTGCAGGCATGATCCAAGGGCTGATTCTATTTTTTGTTTTGGCAGGAGAGTTCTTTATCAACTATAAACTAGTCAAGGGAGAAGGTCTAAAAAAGAAAATAGAAGCTACTAGTAAAGGAGGTAACTCATAATGGAAAGTTTTATTAGTGCAGCAATAATTGCAGCGATTCCAATATTATATGCTACTTTAGGAGAGATACTTTCTGAGAAAGTTGGAAATTTAAACTTAGGTGTTGAAGGAATGATGCTAATAGGGGCGGTAGTGGGATTTTCTACGGCTATGGATTTAGGAAACCCAGCTGTTGCGGTAGTAATGGCCTTTCTTGCTGGCTTGCTAGGAGCTGCTATATTTGCATTACTAACAGTTACTTTAAGAGTAAACCAAGTAGTTACAGGTCTTACTCTCACTATCTTTGGGACGGGGTTTGCAGGACTAATGGGGAAACCTTTAATTGGGCAAGCACTTCCAGCAGGTTTTGGAGAAGCATTTCAACCTTTACCTATACCACTTTTAGCAGATATTCCGGTACTTGGTGCTTTTTTCAACCAAGATATTATGGTATACATAGCATATGCTCTTGTAATAGGAATGTTGTATTTCTATAAGAAGAGTCAAATTGGATTAAATACGAAAGCTGTCGGGGAAAACCCAGGTGCGGCGGATGCTTCAGGTATAAATGTAACCTTATATAAGTATGTAAATATTTTAATTGGTGGAGGCCTTTGTGGCTTAGGCGGAGCTTATATGGCGATAGTGTATATTGGTATATGGCAGGAAAATATAGTTGCTGGGAGAGGGTGGATAGCAGTGGCCCTAGTAATATTTGCTTCTTGGAGGCCAGTTAAAGCTTTTGTTGGTGCTTTAATATTTGGCGCTTTAGGCATCTTAGGTTTCAGGTTACAGGCTATGGGAATCCATGTTTCCCAATATTTACTAGACATGATTCCATATCTAGCTACTATAATTATAGTAATATTAAGTACATACAAAAATAAGAAAGAAGATCAACCTCCAAAAGGCCTTAGTATCCCTTATTTTAGAGAAGATAGATAAGGAATTAAGTAAGCGATGTCTCCTGGTGATATAATTATTTATTCGCCAAAAATGATGGATGAAAGAACTAAAGGTTTGCAAATTGAAAATATTTCAGCCCTTTCAGTTATATCAATTGGATACCTCCAAAGGGAAGGGTCGAGCTGATTTGTTGATAGATATATTTCTGGAAAGCCCACTATGAAAAATATCAGTAATTATATAGCTGGTATAAAAAGTGCCCTTATAAAAATGCATTTTGAAATGAGATGCAATTATATATGTGGATTATGTAAGATAAACCAATAACCAATAAGTGCTATGATTAGATTAGAGATGTGCATAAATGGAGGAGAATTTGAAAAAGAATGGGATAAAGGCTAAAATTCAATATAAATTTGATAACCTTATGGCAAAAGGAAGCATAGCCTTGGTAGGAGTGTTATTTTTAGCTACGGCTGTTGTGTCCATATTAGTAGGTTTGCTTTTGATAATATCTGGGTCTGGTGGAGAAGGTCTAGGCTCAAATGTATGGCTAAGCATAATGCATATTATAGATGCAGGAACTATTACAGGTGCAGAAACTGATAGGACAGATTTTATTATACTAATGTCAATTGCCACTATATGCGGATTATTTGTAACAAGTATTTTGATCGGTATTATTACTACAGGATTTGAGTCAAAACTAGAAACTCTTAGAAAAGGAAACTCTCGAGTAATTGAGGAAAACCATACGGTAATACTCGGATTTAGCAGTAATATTTACACAATAATTTCTGAACTGATTTTAGCAAATGAAAGCGAGAAAAACCCCAAAATAGTAATACTTGCTAAGGAAGATAAGGAAGAAGTAGAAGTTCTTATAGCCAATCATGTAAAGGACTTTAAAAATACAAAAATTATTTGTCGAACAGGAAGTATCTATGATGTGAATATGCTTGAAAAATGCTCTTTAGAGACAAGCAAATCAATTATAGTTAATGAAAGTCAAGATTTTAATGTGGTTAAGTGTGTAATTGCAGTTAATAGTTACTTAAAAGAACATGGGATTGAGGGGCAGCTTCCTTTTATTGTTTGCACTGTTAGGTCTAAGTCTAACTTTAATGCTATTCAAAATATTAGTCTTGGGAATGTAGAAGTACTGATTGTGGATGACTTTATTGCAAGGATAATTGCGCAGACTTGTAGACAACCTGGTTTAACTAATGTTCTTTTTGAACTTTTTGACTTTGATGGAGATGAGCTTTACTTTGAGAAGTTTACGGAGATATGCGGGAAAGAATTCGGGGAAGTTCTTTTGAGTTTTGAAAAGGCAATTGTTTTTGGGTATAAAAGGGGAGATGAGATTAAACTTAACCCACATCCTAAAACTGTTTTGCAAAAAGATGATGAGCTTATATTGTTGATGGCCGATAATGGAAGTGAAAGCCCGAAGGAATATATTTGCAAGGGAGACCTAAGTGCTGTAGCTTCGCAAAAAAATATAGAGGGAAGTCCAGAGACTGTTGCAGTTATTGGAACTAACCGATTATTAAATAAGGTGATTTTAGAACTTGATGATTTTGCTGTTAGAGATTCAAAATTATTACTTGTAAATCCAGGAGCAACAAAAGAAGATGTTCCTGTAATTGATAGACTTAAAAATATAA
Source organism: uncultured Oscillospiraceae bacterium (assembly GCA_964370075.1). Lineage (GTDB taxonomy): Bacteria > Bacillota > Clostridia > Peptostreptococcales > Anaerovoracaceae > CAYJHC01. The sequence continues at coordinate 4,283 of CAYJHC010000031.1, forward strand.
GTATTCAATTTATGGATATGAATATAGAAGATGTTGATCAACTGAATAAACTTATGGAAAATGATATTGATTATATTCTCCTTTTAAGTGATGACGAAAAGGAGGAGGAAGAATCAGACGCAAGAACGCTAGTGAGCTTAATTAATATTCGTGACATTATCAAGAGAGAAAAAAGGGAACTTTCCATAACAAGTGAACTTAGAGTTGTGCAAAACCAAAAGCTTGCTCAAATAACTAAGGTAAATGACTTAGTCATTGGTTCTGATATAATAAATCTTTTAATGTCTCAAATATCTGAAAATAGAAATTTGACTAAGGTTTTTCGAGAAATACTAGATGCAGAAGGTTCGGAAATATATATTACACCTGCCATGAAACACATTGAAACTAATGAAGCACTAACTTTTTATGATATTACAAGGGTTATGGCAGAAAAAGGGCAAATTGCAGTAGGCTATAAAAAAGTTGTTGGAGAATCTTTTGAAATTATTACTAATCCTAAAAAATCGGATATATTAAAACTAGAAGACAAAGATGGTATAATAGTTTTGGCGAATGGTTAATGGCTAAAAGAAGGCTAAAAAATGAATAATAGCTTTGGAAATAATCAAAACTAGAATAATGTTGGTAGACTGATTTATATATTAAAATAGACTAAGGGCAAGTAGGTTTGTGCAAGTATGCTATGCAAAGAAACGAGTGGGAAAATACATAGGATAAAATGGCGGAGTAGATGGAACTGAGGGGGAATAAAGATGAAAATTATGGGTTATGAAGTTTGGGATTTTGAAGAACCTTTTTTTCAAAAGGCCCTAGACGACTCAAGAAAAGAAGAATGTGGGACATATTTTGATAAAAGGTATTTGAAAGAAAAAGGCTTACCTGAAGAAATAGAAATTAATTGGGTTAAAGAGCCTATAAATAAAGGAAATGTAGTCTTGTCTAACGGTGTTGATGGAATATCAATAAATAGTCGTTCGATTATTGATGAAGAAATTTTATTATCTTTAAAAGAGTATGGGGTTACTTTTATATCTACACGTTCAATAGGGCTTAATCATATCGATTTAAATAAAGCCAAAGAGCTGGGAATAAAAGTGAAAAACTCTCCATATTCTCCTCATGCGGTATCTGATTTTACGATTATGTCAATCTTAGAGGCTTTACGCTTCTCTAAACTTAGTAAAAAAAATATTCCTTTAGGGGACTTTTCTTTAAATCCTTTGTTAGGGGGGAATTTAGCTTCGCAAACTGTAGGGTTAATAGGCTGCGGGGATATAGGCTCTATGTGTGCAAAAAAGTTACACCCCTTCGAATGTAAAGTTTTGGTTAACACTAAAAGTGGTAATATAGATGCAATTAAAAATGAGTATTGGGCAAAGAATATACATTCTGTAGAGCTTGATTACTTACTTAAGGAAAGTGATGTTATTTCTTTGCACACTCCATTGACTTCAGAAACGAAGAATCTATTGGATTCAAAGGCTTTTTCTAAAATGAAAGATGGCGTAATAATAATTAATACAGCTAGAGGGGAAATAATTGATCAAGCAAGCCTGATAGAAAGTTTAAATAATGGTAAGGTCTCTTTTGCTGCATTAGATGTATTTCATAGAGAATCTGGCAAATTAGGAGCTGTTTTTGACCCGGAGAACATAGATGATAAAGAACTCTATGAATTAATGAATCATGAAAATGTAGTTCTTACCCCTCATATTGCTTTCTTGACTACTCAGGCTCAAGAAGAAACGGTTATTAGGAGTATAATGAACTTAATTGGAGGCGAATATATTTAGAAAAGCATAAAATCGCCTTGACAAAAGAAAGCTGTAAGATTAGAATTAATATGGTTAGCTCGAACTAACTCACCCTTACCAAGACTAAACTGATATCTATATTTGGTGCAAATGTACTGAAAAATATGCTAAAGGTTAGTTTGAGCTAGCAAATAAGTCACTGGAAACAATTCAGTCTTCGCCTGAAATGGTGGAATTTATTTTGTCAATCTAGGGTGGGTGGAGTTTACTTTGATGATTTTCGCGTATCGTGAACACTTAAATTTGAAAAGAGTCGCTATTGTAAATTAGGCAATATAATGATATAATCAGTTAGAAGAAACTAACAAATGAATCCTAGAAAGGAATGAAGATAATGAATTTAACAGAAGCAAAATTAGGGGAAACATATATTATAAAAGATGTTCTTACAGAAGATCCAGAAGTAAAGGGATTTTTGTTGACCTTAGGATGTTATTCGGGCGAAAAAATTATATTGGTGTCGGTACTAGGAGCCACATATGCGATTTCAATTAGAAATGTTAAGTATAGTATTGATAAAGAGCTAGCTAGTCTTATTGAACTGTAAACAAGCTTTCTAGAACTTGGCTATGGTTGTTGGTAGTGTTGGTATATTTATGGGAAGTGTTGAAGAGAGTTTTTATTTAATGCTAGGCTTTTCTCCGTTGAGAATACATTTGGAATTATAAAAAACGGTAATTTAAGAATAGAGAAAGACAAAAAATATAAAAATTTAAAATATTTACGGAATAAGCCTTTAAATTAATATTTAGAGGCTTTTAAAATACATATAAATATTTTTGCACCTATGAAATGGAACCGAAATTGATTTGAAATAAAAATGAAAAAACTATTGCAATGATAAGTTAGTTATGCTAAACTATCTAATAGTTAGATTAATCTAACTCGAATTTTCGAAAATTCATATGCAATTATTAAAGTTAACAGGAGGAAAACATGAGAATAGCACTAACAGGAAATCCTAATAGTGGTAAGACTACAGTGTACAATGCACTTACAGGTAAAAAAGAGCGTGTAGGTAACTTCGCTGGTGTAACCGTTGATAAAAACACTGCGCCTTTAAAAACAAGTATATATTCTGGGGAAGAGGTAACAATAGTTGACTTACCAGGAGCATATTCTTTGTCGCCATTTACCTCAGAGGAAGTAATAACTAGAGACCACATACAAGGGGGGAACGTAGATGTAGTTGTAGATATAGTGGATGCTAACAATCTTAGCAGAAGTCTATTCTTGGCAACGCAGCTTGCAGAACTTGGAGTTCCAATGGTTATTGCATTAAACAAAACAGATATAAGTGAAAAGAAGAAAATATCGGTGGATGCAGAAGGGCTGTCAGAATATTTAAAATGCCCAGTAGTAGAAACTGTAGCTACATCTACAACAGGAAACGGGATGAAAGAGCTAATTGAAAAAGCAGCTTCTGTGAAAGGCGGAGTTCAAGAGGTGGCATTCCAAGCTGGAACAGTAAACCCTGATGATATAAAGTCGGTAGAGGAGTCAGATAGAAAAAGATTTGAGTTTGTAAACAAAGTCGTAGATCAAATTGAGAAAAGAATAGTAAGTGATGAGCTGACAATTCATGATAAGGCAGATAGAATTTTAACTAATAAATTTATAGGTATTCCTATATTTGCAGTAGTAATGTGGTTTGGAGTCTTCATGGTATCGCAAACTTACGTAGGACCACCAATTGCAGATTTTTTTGTTGGATATATAGAACAGTTTGGTGCATGGGTATCAGGGTTAATGGGAGATTCAGTTTCACCAGTACTAAGTTCTCTATTAGTTGATGGAATAATAGGTGGTGTTGGGGCCGTAGTGGGATTCCTGCCTTTAATCATGGTACTATTCTTCATACTTGCTTTATTAGAAGATTGCGGATACATGGCTAGAGTAGCTGTAGTAATGGATGGAATATTTAAGAAAGTTGGGCTATCAGGAAGATCAATTATTCCTATGGTGGTAGGTACTGGTTGCGCAATCCCTGGTATTGCAGCATCAAGAACTATTAAAAATACTACTCAAAGAAGATCGACTGCAATGTTAACACCTTTCATTCCTTGCGGTGCTAAATTACCAGTTATAGCACTATTTGCAGGAGCGTTCTTTGCGGAAGCTAATTGGGTTAGCCCTCTAATGTATTTCGTAGGAATTGCTTTAATCATAGTTGGTGCATTAGTAATTAAGAAGATTACAGGAAGTGCAGGAAGATCGGCATTCTTTATTATGGAACTGCCAGAATACAAATTCCCTAGTATAAAGTTTGCAGCATTATCAATGCTTTCGAGAGCGAAGGCGTTTATTATAAAAGCTGGTACAATTATCCTTGTTTGTAACGCAGTAGTTCACATTATGCAAACATTTGACTTTAGTTTCCAAGTTGTACCTGAAGGTATGGAGGATACTAGTATACTGGCTACAATAGCTAGTCCATTTGCCTTGATTCTAGTTCCATTAGGATTTGGAACTTGGCAGTTAGCCGCTGCAGCCATTACAGGGTTCATAGCAAAAGAGAACGTTGTTGGAACTTTAGCGGTAGTTTATGGGATTACTAACTTTATCGATACGGAAGAGCTAGCTCTAGTAGGAGGAAGTGCATCAGTTGCGGCAACTATGGGAATGACAAGTGTGGCGGCATTAGCTTACCTAATGTTTAACTTATATACGCCACCTTGCTTCGCAGCCATAGGATCAATGAATGCTGAAATGGAAAACAAGAAATGGTTATGGGGAGGAATTGCATTCCAACTTGGAACAGGATATACTGTAGCCTTCCTAGTTTATCAAATAGGAACTTTGGCAACTACAGGGGCCCTTGGAACTGGTTTTCTACCTGGGTTAATAGCAGTAGCTATACTGATAGGAATTGTGGTATACTTAATGATCAAACCTAGGAAAGATGTTCCTATAAGCAGTGGTGCGGCGAAAGCATAATTGAAAAAGTTGTAAGTAAGTTATAACTTTGGAAGGAGATAGGAAGAAAAATGGCAAATTTAATCGTAATATTGGTGATTGTAGCCATATTAGGGGCAGCTATAGGAAAAATAATCATCGAAAAAAGAAAAGGGGTTAAATGTATAGGTTGCCCACATAGTGGAACCAATGAGAAAAAAACTGGTTGTAGCGGTGGATGTAATGCTTCTTATCCTGAAAATAAATAGGATCAATAAATAAGACCTAAGTTTCAAATCAAATTGAACTAAACTAAATATTAATATCAAGAAAAAGCACGGTATGACCGTGCTTTTTCTGTAAGTGAAAAGCTATATCATTGTGTGTCAAATTTGACCATAAGGCAGGTAAAGATACAGAAAATAGCTATGTGACTTGATTATGAGATTGCTCCTTAGTGTCTTCACAAAAACGCCAAAACTTTACAACTTTTGATATCAATTCATACTAGAGTCTTCTTTTACTGCTTGAACAAGGAAGGTTATTGAGATGATCATAACGATGAATTCAGTCAGAGTGAATGTAAGCCAGATTCCTGTTAGTCCAAATAGATTTGCAAGAATAATTGCCATTGGAATAATCAGAATAAGGCTTCTCAATAAAGAAACAATCATAGCTCTTTTAGCTTTTACAATTGAACTTAAGTAGGAGGCTGTAATTATATTTATACTTGCAAAAAAGTACCCTATGAAATATATCATAGACCCAGACCTGGCAATATCTGCAAGTATAGGGTCTTTTTCTGTATTAAATACACTGATTATTGGATCGAGTAGGCCTATTGTTAGAGAATATAGTGCTGCAGTAACGAATAAAGCCATTACTATAGAATATTTCAGTACCTTGTGAAGTAAAAAGGAATTCTTTTCGCCGTATAGTTTACTTGATAATGGTTGGGCTCCTTGAGCTAAGCCGGTAAATATAGCAGTAAATACCAAGGCTACGTTTGTAATAATTCCATAAGCTGCAACTCCTTGATTTCCAGAGGCTGCTAAAATTAAGATGTTAAAAGTGGTGATAATTGCCCCAGTTGAAAGTTCTGCTACGAAAGAAGATACTCCCAATTTTAGGGCGCTAAGTACTTTTGTTATTTGTATCTTGCAACGCAAAAGATGGAATGTGTTTTTCTTTTTGATAATATGTAAAGATAGAATTAAAATGCTAACAATAGGGGAAAAACACGTTGCTAATATGGCGCCAAGCATCCCTAGGTTAAAAGGAAACATTAATATATAATCCATAACAACATTGAAAATACTACTAGCTAATAATGCAATCATAGGAAGTCTTGGGTTGCCATCATTTCTAATAAAGGCAAGGAGAACATTGTTTAGTAGAAAAAATGGAGAGAATAAGTATAAGTAGTGGACATAAATATAGGTTAAAGGTAAAGCTTCTTTAGAAGTACCAACAAGGAGAGAAATTTCATTTGCGAAGAAAATTCCGCCGATTAGAAAGACAATCGCTAAACATAGGGCGGTAAAACAGGCATGGGTAAAAATACTATCTTTATTTGCTCCCTTTTCTCCGAAGGAGCCTTTATTAACAGAAAATATAGTAGCGGAACCTATTCCAAGCATTAACCCCATGCCTTGCATAAGTGAAAATACTGGAATTGCAAAATTTAAGGCAGCTAAGCCAAGGGTACCTACAGCCTTGGCGATAAAAAAAGTATCTACCAAGATATAGAAAGAAAATCCTACCATGCCAAGCATGTTTAAAGTGGTGTATTTAGTGAAATCTTTTTTTAAAGCTGGAATATTATTCAAGTTATCTCCTTTGTTTTGAAATTTCTATTCTTGCATAAGTAGTAGTGAGGCATAGAAGTAAGTTATAATATGAGGGGATCTTTCCTATTGGCGTTTTGTAACTACTAAACTTAATTAAACTACCCATATTGTAAATAGCTTCTTTTTTAAAATTTAATGCCTAAAAACCTAGTAATTGAAGGTAAATAAGGTGATTTAGTGTATATAGTAACAACTTATATAGTATATATGATTCGCTCTATATTGGCAAATTTAAATTATTTGGAAAAAATAAATATTATATACAAAATGCTTGCATTGTTTTAAAATAAAGTGTATAATAATACTTGTTAATGAATAAATATGCAAATATGCAAAAAATGTAAAAACGTACAAATAAAATATTAGGAGGATGTTATGGCAGAGAAAGAAAAAATTATACTAGCTTATTCTGGAGGATTAGATACTTCGGTAATTATTCCTTGGCTAAAAGAGAATTATGATTATAGTGTTATTGCGGTTTGTTGTGATGCTGGTCAGAAAGAAGATTTTGATGCTATTTACAAAAAAGCGCTAAGCAGTGGAGCGGATAAGTGCTACGTTGTAGACATGAAGAAGGATTTTGTAGAAGACTTTATTTGGCCTACATTAAAAGCGGGAGCAATATACGAGGGCTCATACTTACTAGGTACATCTATGGCAAGACCTCTAATGGCAAAATCGTTAGTTGACATTGCTGAAAAGGAAAATGCACTTTTGATTTGTCATGGTTGCACAGGAAAAGGAAATGACCAAGTTAGATTTGAAACAACTGTAAAGGCATTAAATCCATCAATTAAAATAATCGCTCCTTGGAGAGAATGGGATTTAACATCAAGGGAAGAGTGTATTGAATATGCAAAAGCTCATAATGTTGAAATCGCTCAAACTACTGAGAAAATATATAGCAGAGATGAGAATATTTGGCACATTAGCCATGAAGGGGGAAATTTAGAGGATCCTTGGAATGAGCATTTAGATGATATTTACGTTTTAAGTGTCCCAGTTGAAAAGGCTCCGGATGAGGCTGAATATGTTGAAATATCCTTTGAAAAAGGAATTCCAGTAGCGGTAAATGGAAATCAGTTAGGGGCTGTAGAGCTTCTAGAAGCTCTAAATGCTATGGGAAGTAAACATGCAGTTGGAACTATAGATATTATAGAAAATAGATTAGTAGGAATGAAGTCTAGGGGAGTATATGAAACACCAGGAGGCACCATACTTTATAGCGCTCATCAAGCTTTAGAAAAACTTATTCTAGATAGAGATACTATGCAATATAAAAACCTAGTTGCGTCAAAGTTCTCACAACTAGTATATGATGGTCTTTGGTATACACCTCTAAGAGAAGCAATTTCGGCATTTGTAGATTCTACACAAGAATTAGTAACAGGAACAGTAAGAATAAAGCTTTACAAAGGCAATGCTATTCCGTCTGGAACTAAATCTGAAAATTCATTATATAGTGAAGAGTTTGCGACTTTTGGTAAGGATGAAGTTTACTCTCAAAGTGATGCGGAAGGTTTCATAAATCTATTCTCATTGCCATTAAAAATCAGAGCTATACAAAAAGAGTTAAGAGAAGGGGCACCTAGTGAAAAAGAAACTTTGGAAAGGTAGGTTTACGAAGGCAGCGAGTTCATCTGTCAATGACTTTAATGCTTCAATAACCTTTGACAAAAGATTATATAAACAGGATATAGAGGGAAGTATTGCCCATGCAAAGATGCTTGGAAAACAGAATATTATTTCTCTAGAAGAGGTGGAAACAATAGTTTCTGCCCTTCTAGAGATTAAAGAAGAGATTGGTCAAGGCAAGCATCAGTTTACAAGTGATCAAGAAGATATTCACATGGCGGTAGAGGGGATTTTAATCGAAAAGATAGGACAAACAGGGAAAAAACTCCATACGGCTAGATCAAGAAATGATCAAATTGCAACCGATATTCGTCTCTATTTGAGGGAAGAGGTAAAAGTAATTATTGGGCAGGTTGAAAATTTACTAGAGGTTCTTTTGAAAAGAAGTGAAGAACACCAAGATACAATTATGCCTGGGTATACCCATTTACAAAATGCTCAACCGATAACCCTGGCATACCACTTTTTGGCTTACTACCAAATGTTCAAAAGAGATAAAGAAAGGCTAGAAGATAGCTATAAGAGAATTAATTCATTGCCACTGGGGTCGGGAGCGTTGGCAGGGACAACCTACAATACAGATAGAGACTATCTTATGGAAGAATTGGATTTCGAAAGACTTTGTCCTAATGGGATGGATGCCATAAGTGATAGAGATTTTGCTATAGAATTTTTAAGCAACTGCTCAATTATAATGATGCATCTTTCTAGATTCTGTGAAGAAATGATTATTTGGAATTCTAGTCAGTTTAGCTTTATAGAAATGGATGATGTGTATGCTACTGGAAGCAGTATAATGCCTCAGAAAAAAAATCCAGATATGGCTGAATTGATAAGAGGAAAAACTGGAAGAGTGTATGGCGCCCTTGTTACTCTACTTACACTAATGAAAGGACTTCCACTTGCATATAACAAAGATATGCAAGAGGACAAAGAACCGGTATTCGACACTGTAGATACCATTCAAAATTCCTTAAATATTTTCACAGAAATGCTAGACACTATTACTTTTAAGAAGGAAAATATGAGAGAAGCAAGTAAAAAAGGATTTATGAATGCAACAGATGCAGCGGACTATTTAGTGGCAAAAGGAGTTCCATTTAGAGATTGTCACGAAATAATAGGGAAACTTGTTCTTCATGCTATTGGAAAAGGCTGCGCCTTAGAAGACCTATCATTAGAAGAATTCAAAGAATTATCTTCTGTATTTGCAGAAGATATTTATGAAAAAATATCTTTAGAAAGCTGCGTTGGGAATAAGAAGTCCAAAGGTTCGACCTCTTTTGAAAGCGTACAACAGCAAATTAAGGATATAAAAATAACTTAATTTATTGAAAATTACAAATTAAAAGCAAAAAACAAATATTGTTTTTAAAAACACAATAATACATAGTGAAATTAGTAAAAAAGTACTAGTTTGCTATGTATTTTTATTGATAAATAAATAACGGCATAAAATGTGTTAAATGTTCGTACAAATTAAACATTTGTTTGCTGAATTGTCTTTAAAGGATATACAAATTAACCAAAAGATGTTAAAATATTAACATAACTGCAAATACAGTATACAAAAATAGGATGTGAGTGTATAGCTTTTTAAAACTAAAGGAGGAAGACGTGGAAGCGAAAAATGAAAAAATAAATCTAGATTTGTTAAAGCCCATTTTAAATCAATATGGAAACATGGAAGGGAATCTAATCATTATTCTTCAAAAGGCACAAGAAATTTACGGATATTTGCCCAGAGAAGTAGTGAAGGCCATTTCAAGAGGAACTGGTTATAGTGAAGCGAGGATCTTTGGGGTAATTACTTTCTATGCTCAATTTAGACTTGAACCTATTGGGAAAAATCTAATTATGCTATGTCAAGGGACTGCATGTCATGTCAGCGGCTCCAAGGCTGTGGAGGAAGCTATTGAAGATTACCTAGATATAAAAGATGGTGAAACTACTGACGATGGTATGTTTACATTAAATAATATGGCATGTCTAGGATGTTGCTCCTTAGCGCCTGTAATGATGATTCAAAATGAAGAAGGGGAAGAGACTTACGGAAATCTTACCAAGGAATCTACAATTGAAGTTTTAGAAAAAATTATGAGAAAGGAAGCGTCAGATGAAGATATTAATAGGACAAGGTAGTTGTGGTATTGCGTCCGGTGCAAAAAAAACTGCCATAAAATTTAATGAAGCTTTAAAGAAAGATGGAATTGTTGCAGATGTTTTGGTAACGGGATGTATAGGAGTTTGCTATTTAGAACCTATCGTTGATGTATATGATGACGAGGGAAATCTTACTAGATATACGAAGCTAACTGAAGACAAGGTTGAAAAGGTTGTAGAAAATCATCTAAAGGGAGGAACCCCAGTAGTAGAATACTTAATGCCTCAAACGGGAAGAGAATTTTTAGAAAAGCAAACAAGAATTGCGCTAAAGAACTGTGGAATAATAAATCCAGAAGATATAGAAGACTATATAGCTGCTGGAGGGTATGAGGCACTAAAAAAGGCTTTGAAAATGACAGAAGATGAAATCTGTGATGAGATTTTAGAGTCAGACTTAAGAGGCCGTGGAGGCGGAGGTTTTAAAACAGGTATAAAGTGGCAGCAAGTAAAGAAACAAAAAAGTGAAATTAAATATGTAGTATGTAATGCCGATGAAGGAGATCCAGGTGCTTTTATGGATAGAAGCATAATGGAGGGAGACCCTCACAAAATGTTGGAAGGAATGATTATAGCTTCGCTGGCAACTGGCTCTACTGAAGCATATGTATATGTAAGAGCGGAATACCCGTTGGCTGTTGAAAGACTTTATAAAGCAATAGAACAGGCAGAAGCAAAAGGCTTCTTAGGAAATAATATTTTAGGGTCTGGAAAAAACCTGAAAATGAATATAAATCTTGGCGCTGGAGCTTTTGTTTGTGGAGAAGGATCTGCACTTACTACTTCAATAGAGGGGCAAAGAGGGATGCCGAGAGTAAAGCCTCCTAGAACAGTAGAAAAAGGACTATTTGGAAAGCCTACAGTTTTAAATAATGTAGAAACATTTGCAAATGTACCTGATTTGATAATGATGACAGCTGCAGAGTATAAGAAAATTGGTACACCTAAAAATGCTGGAACAAAGGCTTTTGCACTTACCGGAAATGTAAATAATACAGGGCTTATTGAAGTCCCAATGGGCACAACATTAAGGACAATAATATTCGAACTTGGTGGTGGAGTAAAAGATGGCCATAAGTTTAAAGCCGTTCAAATTGGTGGCCCATCAGGGGGATGTCTAACTGAAAAAGACCTTGATTTACCACTAGACTTTGATAGTTTGGCAGCTGCTGGAGCTATGATTGGATCAGGCGGACTTGTTGTAATGGATGAAGATACATGTATGGTTAGTATTGCTAGATTCTTTATGCATTTTACACAAGAAGAGTCCTGCGGAAAATGTGTACCATGTAGAGAAGGTACTCATATTATGCTAGAACTTTTAGATGATATTGTTGAAAACAGAGCTACAGAAGAGACAATTGAAACCCTGCTAGAATTAGGAGAAACAATTTGCGATACAGCACTTTGTGGGCTAGGAAAGACAGCCCCGAACCCTGTTATCAGTACAATTGAACAGTTTAGAGAAGAATATATGGCTCATGTGGTAGATGGAGTCTGCCCAACTGGCCAATGTGTTGCATACAGAAAATATCGTATAGTTAAAGATAAGTGTATCGGCTGTGGGGTGTGTAAAAAAGCCTGCCCTGTAAGTGCAATTAAAGGGAAAATTAAGGATTTGCATGTAGTTAATACAGAGAAATGCATTAGATGCGATGCCTGCCGGGCAGTTTGTAAATTTGATGCTATAGTTATAGAATAAGCAAAGGAGGACAGGTAAAATGATGACAGAACAAAAAATTATGTATGTAAATGGAGAAGCTGTTCCGTTTACTGATGAACCCAATGTGCTTGCGGTAGTAAGAAAAGCGGGTATTGAAATCCCAACTCTTTGCTATTATTCTGACCTTTCAATATATGGTGCATGCAGAATGTGTATTGTGGAAAATGAATGGGGTGGGATTGATACCTCATGTTCTATGCAACCAAGAGATGGATTAAAAGTAAAAACAAATACACCAAAGCTTTTAAAACATAGAAAAATGTTGGTGAAAATGTTACTTTCTTCCCACTGCAGAGAGTGTACTACTTGTGCAAAAAGCGGGAACTGTGGATTGCAGGATTTAGCAAAAAGATTTGGAGTAAGAGAGGTAAGATTTGATAAAAGTGGGATAGCGTTTAAAGACGAATATAAAATTGATAAGTCTAGCAAATCGATTATTAGGGATCCGAATAAATGCATACACTGTGGTGACTGTGTAAGAATGTGTAGCGAAATTCAAAATGTTGGAGCTATTGACTTTGCTCATAGAGGATATAACTTGGAAGTAACTACAGCATATAATGACCCATTAGCAGAGACAGAATGTGTTAATTGTGGTAAATGCGTTTCAGTATGTCCTACAGCAGCATTAACAATTAAAGATCAAAGAGAAAAGGCCTGGAATGCTATAAATGATGATGAATTAAGAACAATCGTTCAAGTTGCTCCTGCAGTAAGAGCAGCACTTGGAGAAGAGTTTGGTATTGAAGGTGAAAATGTAATGCCTTTAATGTCTGCAGCTTTGAGAAAGTTGGGTTTTGATGAGGTGTATGATACTTCATTCAGTGCAGACTTAACTGTAATAGAAGAATCCAATGAACTTGTAGAAAAAATTAAAAGTGGAGCTAAGTTGCCATTATTCAGTTCATGCTGTCCAGGGTGGGTGAGATATGCACAGTATAAGCACCCAGAACTGTTTGAACAGATTTCTACTTGCAAATCTCCGATGGAAATGTTTTCGGCAGTGGTAAAGGAAGATGCTAAAATAAATAAGGACACGCAAGCAGATAAAAGAAAACCATATGTGGTTGCGATAATGCCTTGCACAGCCAAAAAAGATGAGGCTGCTAGGGAAGAGTTTCAAGTAGATGGAGAAAGAAGAACTGATTTAGTATTAACTACTCAAGAACTAGCTAATATGATAAAGCAAGCAGGAATTAGATTTGAAGACTTAGAACCAGAGGCTCATGATTTGCTATTTGGAGTTTACTCAGGAGCAGGAGTTATATTTGGAGTTACAGGTGGTGTTACAGAGGCAGTAATTAGAAGACTTGTAGCTGATAAATCAAATGTTTCGTTTACGAATATCTCTCATGTAGGAGTAAGAGGGCTTGAGGGAGTTAAAGAAATCAGAGTTCCTTATGGAGATATTGAAGTGAAAATCGCTATAGTAAATGGATTAAAGAATACAGAAGATTTACTAAAAAGAATAGAATCAGGGGAATCTGAGTATCACTTTGTTGAAGTAATGGCTTGCCCAGGAGGATGTATAAATGGAGGAGGTCAACCGAAGTCAAACCTAGAGGAAAGAAAAGTTAGAGCAAAGACTTTGTATGTTGATGATAAGCTGTCTGAAATCAGACATTCGGATGCAAATCCATTTGTGAAAAAATGTTATGATGAGATTATCAAAGATAGGGCACATGACTTATTGCATGTTCATTATAAAATAGACTAGGATAGAGTTAAAAAAAATAAATCATAAGTGAAGAAAGGCTTTCCAACTTGTGATTTTAAGTGAAAATCCAGTGCCTACATAGGGCTGGATTTTTTGCGTTATTAGCAAAAAATGTCTAAAAGAATAGCAATGAAATCATATGAGCTTAATCATAAAAAAACTGGTAAATACAGAAGACTCTAAAGAAAAAGGAAAGGCTTTAAAATGAACCTCCACTTATGAAAAAAAATAGGTGGAGGATTTTTATATTAAGCTAAAAATAAAACAAATGTTGAACTATAGCGGTTGCTAATCACATTTAGACATAAAAGGGCAGAGCGAAAAAGTTTACGCCATTTCATAGTAAACTCAAATCAACATTTAAAAATCCAATTAATACCAATATTGTCAAATGCTATTGACATAAGAAATAAAAGGTATAAAATTTAGTGGGAAGTTATTTGATTTTATTTTGATAATTCAAAAAATAGTAACCAAGTTACTAGAGAGGAGGCTATTATGGCTAAAGTTAATTACACTGGGGGACAAATACTGTCCGATGCAACCCCAGGACTGAAAAAGAAACACTTTTCAGTCATAGCGATGACATTTTTTATTTATTGTGCATGTGCAGGTGGAGCCTTTGGAATTGAATCCATGATTTCGGCGTCGGGTCCGGGACTTACAATTTTGTTATTGGTTGCAATACCTATTTTATGGGCACTGCCTATAGGCTTGTATTCATCTGAACTTACAAACCTAGCTCCAGTTCAGTCTGGCCCATATGTTTGGCCTAAAATGGCCTTTGGAGAATTTTGGGGATTTTCATTTGGTTGGTGGGTAGCTCTTGCTATGTATCTAACAGGTTCTGCTTATGTTGTAATGGCAGTTGACTATTTAAGTATGTTTTTTGAAATAAGCCCAACTTTGGCATTTATGTTAAAAGCACTAATAATTATTATAGTTGTGGTTTTGAACCTTATAGGGCTTGAGGAAGTAAGTGTAGTAAGTACAATTATTACTGCATTGATTCTTGTAGCCTTTGCGGCAGTAACTATTGTTGGATTTTCTAACTGGTCACAGAGCCCAGTAGAACCATTTATGGCAGCCGATGCAGTATCAAGCTGGGGTGTTGGAATAGCTATTGGTGTTTGGATGTATTGTGGATATATAGCAGTTTCATTTATTGGAGGAGAAGTAGAAAATCCAAGAGTAATTCCTAAGGGAATGAAGGTTGGAATATTAATAATTTCATTAAGTTACATACTTCCGACAATAGCGGGTATAGTTTCGGTAGGGCCTTGGACTGAATGGGGCACAACAGTGGATTATTCTTCTGTATTAACAGAACACATTGGAACATCAGCAGGAATGGCATTTATGGTTATTGCTATTATTGCACAGTTCGGTATTTTCAATGCTAGTGTAACAGCGGGATCTAGAAGCTTTATGGTTTTGGGGCAAGATAATTTATGCCCGAAAGCATTATCTACACTTAGCAAAAATAGAAAAGTGCCAATTGTTCCGATATTTTTAGCAGGGGTAGTAAATTTGATTCTTGTAAACCTAAACTTTGAAGTATTAGTAATAATCTTATCGCCATTATTATTTGTAATATATGTTGGTCTTGGATTTGCATTCTACAAAATTAGAAAAGATTATCCAGTTGAAAAAAGAGGAGATTTATATTATGCAAAAGGTAAATTAACTCCAATTTATATTTGTGGTGGACCTTTAATCGTAGGAGCAATCAGCTTTG